>NZ_JBEOOG010000673.1:0-201 GCF_040308965.1 Pseudoalteromonas sp. MER144-MNA-CIBAN-0113 | reverse complement strand
TCATTAGCTCAGTTGGTAGAGCAGTGGACTTTTAATCCATTGGTCGATGGTTCAAGTCCATCATGACCCACCATTCTCTATTGAATGGTTATAATCGGCGGATTTACGCAGCCTTACTTTTTACAAGTAAACCAGAGCGGGTCATTAGCTCAGTTGGTAGAGCAGTGGACTTTTAATCCATTGGTCGATGGTTCAAGTCCA
>NZ_JBEOOG010000672.1:0-202 GCF_040308965.1 Pseudoalteromonas sp. MER144-MNA-CIBAN-0113 | reverse complement strand
ACTTATATTTAGTGATGGACATTTTTAGTCGAAAGGTTGTCGGTTGGCAGGTTCACGACACACAATTAAGTGAATTATCCGCAGATTTAATGAAGGATATTTGCAGTCGAGAGCAAATAAAGCGAGAGCTAGGCATTGTGCCATCATTTAGCCGACCGTCAGTAAGTAATGACAACCCGTACTCTGAGTCGTTATTTAAAAC
>NZ_JBEOOG010000671.1:0-202 GCF_040308965.1 Pseudoalteromonas sp. MER144-MNA-CIBAN-0113 | reverse complement strand
GTAATGTCGTAGTGCCCACAGCGGTAGAGAGCCACATAGCAAATGCTAGACCACCATTGTGTCGGGGCGGCCTTGTGCGGGGCTCGCCTTCGCGCTGTTTTTTTTGATGTATAGGTATACGATGCGTAAACGTCCGGTGATCATCACCTAGATATTGATATTCCAAGGCAATAATTGTTCTATGTCTGGCTCAGGCTGACAA
>NZ_JBEOOG010000670.1:0-202 GCF_040308965.1 Pseudoalteromonas sp. MER144-MNA-CIBAN-0113 | reverse complement strand
TGCTCTTTAAAAATTTGGAAAAGCTGATAATAAAATTCGTATGAATAACATTGTTATTCGTACAGAGTTTTCAAAAGTAAAAAAGAATGATAGCAGTATCATTCAGTGCCATTTAATAAACGTTTCGTTTGTTGATTGGTATCTACTTTAGTATTCAATATTAACTTCTGGCGAAGTTAAACTGTCACAAAACAAAGACCCG
>NZ_JBEOOG010000669.1:0-203 GCF_040308965.1 Pseudoalteromonas sp. MER144-MNA-CIBAN-0113 | reverse complement strand
GGAGTGGACGGGACTCGAACCCGCGACCCCCGGCGTGACAGGCCGGTATTCTAACCAACTGAACTACCACTCCGCAGTGGTATGTGCATGGGGTAATGCACTTACTAATTTTGTTACGATATCAAATGGCGGAGTGGACGGGACTCGAACCCGCGACCCCCGGCGTGACAGGCCGGTATTCTAACCAACTGAACTACCACTCC
>NZ_JBEOOG010000668.1:0-203 GCF_040308965.1 Pseudoalteromonas sp. MER144-MNA-CIBAN-0113 | reverse complement strand
GATTTGAACCCTAGAGGGGCTATAAACCCCTGCCGGTTTTCAAGACCGGTGCATTCGACCACTCTGCCATCTCTCCGAAAGTGCATAAACTACAAGTAAGCGTGTACTCATAGTTATTTTAATAAGGTGGTGGAGAGATAGGGATTTGAACCCTAGAGGGGCTATAAACCCCTGCCGGTTTTCAAGACCGGTGCATTCGACCA
>NZ_JBEOOG010000667.1:0-204 GCF_040308965.1 Pseudoalteromonas sp. MER144-MNA-CIBAN-0113 | reverse complement strand
GGGCGCATAGCTCAGCTGGATAGAGTACCTGGCTACGAACCAGGCGGTCGGAGGTTCGAATCCTCCTGCGCCCACCATACTTTACTCTCTTCTAGAGAACGCTCTGCTTAGAGTTAAAACAAGCAAAATGAAAGTGGGCGCATAGCTCAGCTGGATAGAGTACCTGGCTACGAACCAGGCGGTCGGAGGTTCGAATCCTCCTGC
>NZ_JBEOOG010000666.1:0-204 GCF_040308965.1 Pseudoalteromonas sp. MER144-MNA-CIBAN-0113 | reverse complement strand
TGAACCTGCTAACCACCCGCCGTCTGACTATAACTATTGTGAAAAGAAGACAGGACAACTACTCTGACACGGCGGGCCCATAAATAGGTGATAACGCAGCATTAATGCCAAACAGGCGCTGCCCTTCGGGTTCTGCCTAGGGGCGATTTACTCTTTGTTGCCTACATGGATGTAGGTAAGGGGCGTGAGCAGGACGCGGAAGCT
>NZ_JBEOOG010000665.1:0-205 GCF_040308965.1 Pseudoalteromonas sp. MER144-MNA-CIBAN-0113 | reverse complement strand
CTATCATCGGCGCTGTTTCGTTTCACTACTGAGTTCGGCATGGGGTCAGGTGGGTCCAAAACGCTATTGTCACCAAGAAAATTCTTTTCAATTTTCTTATTATTTATTTTTAAATTTAAAGTCTTTCGACTAAATTTGGAGCCTGGTAATGTCCTACTTTCACATAGCAAATGCTACACTATCATCGGCGCTGTTTCGTTTCACT
>NZ_JBEOOG010000664.1:0-207 GCF_040308965.1 Pseudoalteromonas sp. MER144-MNA-CIBAN-0113 | reverse complement strand
GCAACGTTCTTTAACAATATAAAGCAATCATCTGTGTGGGCACTCGTACAGATTGAGTTCTAACAGCCAAGCTACTTCGTTCTTTATTGAGCAAGTAACGAGGCAAACAAATTTAGAGTCTCAATTGAAGCTGAGTGACCAACAGAATAGTTACTTCGGTAATTATTCAGCACAGTCAATTCAATATCGAAAGATATTAAATAAATT
>NZ_JBEOOG010000663.1:0-211 GCF_040308965.1 Pseudoalteromonas sp. MER144-MNA-CIBAN-0113 | reverse complement strand
GCAGAGCAACAATCCATTAGCTATACCCGTAAAAAGCCGGTGCGTAAGCCACTGCCAAAAGACTTACCTCGTGAGCAGGTTATTCACGACATCATCGACAAAACCTGTGATTGCTGTGGCGGTGAGCTACATAAAATGGGTGAAGATAAGTCAGAAAAGCTTGAGTTCATACCCGCTAAAATCAAAGTGATTGAGCATATTAGGCCTAAAT
>NZ_JBEOOG010000662.1:0-211 GCF_040308965.1 Pseudoalteromonas sp. MER144-MNA-CIBAN-0113 | reverse complement strand
GCAGAGCAACAATCCATTAGCTATACCCGTAAAAAGCCGGTGCGTAAGCCACTGCCAAAAGACTTACCTCGTGAGCAAGTTATTCACGACATCATCGACAAAACCTGTGATTGCTGTGGCGGTGAGCTACATAGAATGGGTGAAGATAAGTCAGAAAAGCTTGAGTTCATACCCGCTAAAATCAAAGTGATTGAGCATATTAGGCCTAAAT
>NZ_JBEOOG010000661.1:0-212 GCF_040308965.1 Pseudoalteromonas sp. MER144-MNA-CIBAN-0113 | reverse complement strand
GGTCATGATGGACTTGAACCATCGACCAATGGATTAAAAGTCCACTGCTCTACCAACTGAGCTAATGACCCGCTCTGATTTACTTATAAAAAGTAAGGCTGCGTAAATCCGCCGATTAGACCATTCTAAATATAAAAAGAATGGTGGGTCATGATGGACTTGAACCATCGACCAATGGATTAAAAGTCCACTGCTCTACCAACTGAGCTAAT
>NZ_JBEOOG010000660.1:0-212 GCF_040308965.1 Pseudoalteromonas sp. MER144-MNA-CIBAN-0113 | reverse complement strand
TTTTTTAACTGGCTGCGAAAGTCAGCTAGCCTATCTTTTGTGGCTTTAATTTTTGTGACGTTAGCTTGCTCTTTATCGGCTTCATCAAGTAATTCAAGGTAACGTTCAATGTTCTTTTCGACTCGGTCGATGTGGAATTTAACTTTGCTTGGCGTAAAATTATTGCCTTTGTTGTTGCTAGCTTTAAACTTACTACCATCGATGGCAACAAC
>NZ_JBEOOG010000659.1:0-218 GCF_040308965.1 Pseudoalteromonas sp. MER144-MNA-CIBAN-0113 | reverse complement strand
GGAGAGACTTGAACTCTCACATCCTAAGATACTGGAACCTAAATCCAGCGCGTCTACCAATTCCGCCACTCCCGCATTATCACTTTGAATTAATCAAAGAAATGGTAGTTATTTTAAACTCTTCATTGAGCAACAAAAAATAAATGGTGGCTAAGACGGGATTTGAACCTGTGACCCCATCATTATGAGTGATGTGCTCTAACCAGCTGAGCTACTTA
>NZ_JBEOOG010000658.1:0-219 GCF_040308965.1 Pseudoalteromonas sp. MER144-MNA-CIBAN-0113 | reverse complement strand
GCTGATAGCTGATAGCTGATAGCTGATAGCTGATAGCTGATAGCTGATAGCTGATAGCTGATAGCTGATAGCTGATAAAAAATTATATTTGGATTTATTAATAAGGAAATTATTTATTGCTTGTTATTGAGGAAATAACAAGTGGCGGAGTGGACGGGACTCGAACCCGCGACCCCCGGCGTGACAGGCCGGTATTCTAACCAACTGAACTACCACTCC
>NZ_JBEOOG010000657.1:0-221 GCF_040308965.1 Pseudoalteromonas sp. MER144-MNA-CIBAN-0113 | reverse complement strand
CGCTACTATTATAATAAATAGTACTGGACTTTAACCAGTGAACTTCGCCGTTACTTGTAAATAGCGGTGATGCTCTCATTTCTTGTAACTGAGCTAACGACCCATATTACAAATTCAAAACATGACTATTAATATAATAATAAGTTTTATATGTGGTGGGTGATACTGGACTTGAACCAGTGACCCTCGCCTTGTAAGGGCGATGCTCTCCCAACTGAGCT
>NZ_JBEOOG010000656.1:0-221 GCF_040308965.1 Pseudoalteromonas sp. MER144-MNA-CIBAN-0113 | reverse complement strand
AGCCTGGTAATGTCCTACTTTCACATAGCAAATGCTACACTATCATCGGCGCTGTTTCGTTTCACTGCTGAGTTCGGCATGGGGTCAGGTGGGTCCAAAACGCTATTGTCACCAAGCAAATTTGGTGTAAGGTCGATTTAATCAAGCTTACTAAAATTTGGAATTCTGATAATAAAGTCTTCAAGTATCTACTTTAGTCTATTAACTTCTTCGCTTGTTTC
>NZ_JBEOOG010000655.1:0-224 GCF_040308965.1 Pseudoalteromonas sp. MER144-MNA-CIBAN-0113 | reverse complement strand
CTAACCGAGTCGAACGGTTGACCTACTGATTACAAGTCAGTTGCTCTACCAGCTGAGCTAAGTCGGCACACTAAACTATGTGCTAAGGCGCGTTCAATCTTTAAGATTGATAACTTAAAAAAAAACCTTGCATAAGCAAGGTTTTAAAATAAATGGTGCCTCGACCCGGAATCGAACCAGGGACACGAGGATTTTCAATCCTCTGCTCTACCAACTGAGCTATC
>NZ_JBEOOG010000654.1:0-225 GCF_040308965.1 Pseudoalteromonas sp. MER144-MNA-CIBAN-0113 | reverse complement strand
GGTCTGTTGACCTTTCAAGGTTAAATTTGCAGCAGTCTGTTTGGTATTTAGGCAAGGCAGAGCCTATGTGGTGTGGTATTCCTCATAAATAGGCGATAACGCAGCATCAATAACAAACAGGCGCTGCCCTTCGGGTTCTGCCTAGGGACGATTTACTCTTTGTTGCCTACATGGATGTAGGTCTGTCTCTTGATCACAACTTTTCTGTCTGCTGAATTGATATTA
>NZ_JBEOOG010000653.1:0-225 GCF_040308965.1 Pseudoalteromonas sp. MER144-MNA-CIBAN-0113 | reverse complement strand
TTTTTACGGTTAACTTGGGTCTCAGATTCTAAATGCTGCTCTAATTCAGCTTTAAGAGCCGCTTCGGTGAGTTGTTTGATTAATGGTGTTAGAACACCGTCTTCGCCAGTAAGACCTTTACCAGCTTGAAGTTCAGCTAATGCTTTGCTGAAGTCGAAAGATTGAGTCATGTGTCACTCCTGTTTTCTTAATAATACTGAAATGACACAGATTTCTAAACACTAC
>NZ_JBEOOG010000652.1:0-226 GCF_040308965.1 Pseudoalteromonas sp. MER144-MNA-CIBAN-0113 | reverse complement strand
AAAAAGTTTTATGTCTTTCGACAGCTCAATGAATTCTGAATTATTTAATATCTTTCGATATTGAATTGACTGTGCTGAATAATTACTAAAAGTAACTATTCTGTTGGTCACTCAGTTTCAATTGAGACTCTAAATTTGTTTGCCTCACCACCTAAGTAGCTTGGCTGTTAGAACTCAATCTGTACGAGTGCCCACACAGATGATTGCTTTATATTGTTAAAGAACG
>NZ_JBEOOG010000651.1:0-229 GCF_040308965.1 Pseudoalteromonas sp. MER144-MNA-CIBAN-0113 | reverse complement strand
GATCTGGCGATTGCTGAGTTTGTGCAAATAACGAACTACTAAAAAAAGCAGTGGCTAAAACGAATAGTTTAAAGAGTTTCATAATTGTATATGTCTGTGTGATTAAGATGGCTGTAATTTACGCGAACTATACGCAATAAAAAAGGCACAAATAAGCAACTTATTAATGCCCAAATCGCACCAATAAAATAACTAAAATAAATTCAAGCAGTTAGAAACCTCCATTAAC
>NZ_JBEOOG010000650.1:0-229 GCF_040308965.1 Pseudoalteromonas sp. MER144-MNA-CIBAN-0113 | reverse complement strand
GCTTATATCGTAAAAAGCAATTTGACCTTCATCACCCGTGCTTTCAGCAGCCATTGCAACCGCTAGTAAATTATTGTTTTCATCAATAGCAATGCTGTTTGCATCGCCTTGGGTGTTCTCGTTTAAAGGTAGCGTAATGACCGAGGTTAAGTTAGTGGCGCTTATAACCCCTTCGTTATCTTTAACAAGTGCGGCAGTATCAAAGGTGTCTGCGGGTAAAATATTAACA
>NZ_JBEOOG010000649.1:0-230 GCF_040308965.1 Pseudoalteromonas sp. MER144-MNA-CIBAN-0113 | reverse complement strand
GGCTCAAACAATTCTATGTTTTTATAGCAATCGTTTACACGCTGGGCTTGGCCTTGTGCTAAATAAGCGGCTTCGAGCCCTAGAGTATCGTATTTGTTTTCGGCTATGTTTTCTTCATGTGTGGCGGTATCGTGCGCGGTTTTTGCCGCTACTTTTGCTGTTGTAAGCTGCGCTTCTAGTGCAAAACGAAGGTGTTCGATAACGTGGGTTTTATTCATGGGGATTAGTAC
>NZ_JBEOOG010000648.1:0-230 GCF_040308965.1 Pseudoalteromonas sp. MER144-MNA-CIBAN-0113 | reverse complement strand
CATCAATACTACCCATAATGCCTTCTGCGCAAGCAACTGCAATTTCGTGGTGGAAGCTATGACCCGCAAGTGTTGCGTGGTTTGCTTCAATGTTTACTTTAATTTCGTCTTGTAAGCCGTGCTTGTATAAAAAGCCTGCAACCGTTGCTGTATCGTAATCGTACTGGTGCTTAGTTGGCTCTTGTGGTTTTGGCTCAATTAATAATGTGCCTTTAAAACCAATTTTTTTC
>NZ_JBEOOG010000647.1:0-230 GCF_040308965.1 Pseudoalteromonas sp. MER144-MNA-CIBAN-0113 | reverse complement strand
CTATTAAATCGTTAAAAATAATTCCACTCCAGCACCGTCGAACCTGAAAGGGTTCGGCGGTGTTTTTTTAAAAGCTCCCGAACGCTGGCTCTGAATTGCCTTTACTGCTGCAGAAAATTTTTTATGTGTGCAGTTCTGAACCAATTTACTCAAGAAATGCGGTGGTTTGCCGTTAAGATTTGTAATCAGAACCTACGCTCATATCGGGGTTTTCGGGCGCATCCTTTGGT
>NZ_JBEOOG010000646.1:0-230 GCF_040308965.1 Pseudoalteromonas sp. MER144-MNA-CIBAN-0113 | reverse complement strand
CAGTAATACTAATAAGCCTTTAACCAGCGGCACTATGCCAATAATACTTAAACCCAGTACTGCGGCAAAGCTTAGTAGCACAATGTTTGATTGCTTAGGTGCAAGGTGGGCTTGTAAGTCAAACCCTGAAATATACACAAATTCGCGCTTTAAGTTAGGCAAGGTATAAAAGTTTTTGCCTGGGGCAAGTATTAGTGAGTCGCCAGCTTGTAATTGCACTTGCCCAAGGC
>NZ_JBEOOG010000645.1:0-230 GCF_040308965.1 Pseudoalteromonas sp. MER144-MNA-CIBAN-0113 | reverse complement strand
CTTAGCGACTCTCAATCTAATCAAACTGCGAGTATTGCAGTAGAACTTATTGATACCTTGTATGACAAAACAGCGGCCGAAACACTCACCAGCTCATTTAGTGAAGATGAAGTGTCGTCGATTTATAATGAGTTTGTGCTCTCGGCGCGTAACAAGCTAATTCGCTGTCAAAAGCTTATTGACCAACAACCAGAGCAATGCATTAAGCTTTTACATCGCCAAGCAAGTAC
>NZ_JBEOOG010000644.1:0-230 GCF_040308965.1 Pseudoalteromonas sp. MER144-MNA-CIBAN-0113 | reverse complement strand
AAGATGAAGTGCTCGTTACAAACGAAATTACACAAAAGCGTACCAACGTCACTATAGTCACTAAAGCCTTACTTGATGAGCTCTACCCTGATGGAGATGGTTTAGGGAAAATAGTTTATTTTGGCGACCTACCACTTAAAGTTATTGGCGTGATCGGAAACATGAAAGGCCCGTGGCTCAAAGACAGTAAACCCGATAATCTTGCGTTTATTCCTTATATTAAAGCAGCA
>NZ_JBEOOG010000643.1:0-230 GCF_040308965.1 Pseudoalteromonas sp. MER144-MNA-CIBAN-0113 | reverse complement strand
GTACTAAGCATTTAGCAGGTTTGTTGGTTGATTTTCAAAAGCAGTATCCAAATTTAAAGTTAGATTTACGGCTCACAGACCAATATGTAGATATAGTAGAGCAGGGTATTGATATTGCTCTGCGCATTGGCGTATTAAAAAACTCAACGCTCATAGCTAAAAAAATTGCCCCTATACGTTTAGCTGTATTTGCGTCACCCGACTATTTAAAACGCCATGGCACGCCACAA
>NZ_JBEOOG010000642.1:0-230 GCF_040308965.1 Pseudoalteromonas sp. MER144-MNA-CIBAN-0113 | reverse complement strand
CCTTTACAGCTGCTGTTATTATCAATCCATGTTACTTCAACACCACTACGCTGAATAATGTCTAGAGCATTTTCTTGACTACTAGCAAGCCGAGAATCATATTCTTTGCGGTTCAGTCGTGAAAACATACAGGGGACTGAAATAGCCGTTGCCGTTCCACACGATGAAACATCACTAAAATACTTTACGCCTAACTTGGGAGTATAAGTATTCGTTGCTCTACTATAGCC
>NZ_JBEOOG010000641.1:0-231 GCF_040308965.1 Pseudoalteromonas sp. MER144-MNA-CIBAN-0113 | reverse complement strand
CGATATTAGTTACCGCATAGCTAGCATCTATTTTTCTTATTCCAACACCTGTGGGTGTTCCTGATACTACAATACGCTCAACTTTTTGTTTTTCTTGTGCTTGCTCTGCAGCAAATGCTCATTGAGTGCTAAGCGCTAAAGTAATGGCACACGCTAGTGTACTTTTTGCTTTACTGATTTTCATGTGTGTGATCCCGTTTTTAGTGTATTAAACAGTGTATTACTGCAGTC
>NZ_JBEOOG010000640.1:0-231 GCF_040308965.1 Pseudoalteromonas sp. MER144-MNA-CIBAN-0113 | reverse complement strand
CGGCGAACTCGTACTTGAAACGCTAGTAATTGAATGTGATGAAAACACAGTATTAGTCCCTACCGACCGCTACGCTAAAATGCGCAACGTTTGGTTTATTCCAAGTACTGCAGCATTAAAGCTGTGGATGGAACGCGTTGGCTTTAAAGATGTGCAAATAAAAGATTGCGCTATTACCACGCTTGAAGAGCAACGTAAAACCGACTGGATGGAAAACGAATCGTTAATCGA
>NZ_JBEOOG010000639.1:0-231 GCF_040308965.1 Pseudoalteromonas sp. MER144-MNA-CIBAN-0113 | reverse complement strand
GCTTTAATGCGATTTGAGCGCGGAATAATTACAATGCGTGTTGGATTTTCGTGATCTGACTCGTCACGTAAATCGGCAATCATTGGTAATTTTTTAGCGTTCATTTGCGCTGCAATTTGCTCAAGTACTTTACCACCAGAACATTGATGCGGCAGCGCTGTAATAACAATATCACCATGCTCTTCGGTATAAACCGCACGCATTTTGATAGACCCTCGACCGGTTTTATAT
>NZ_JBEOOG010000638.1:0-231 GCF_040308965.1 Pseudoalteromonas sp. MER144-MNA-CIBAN-0113 | reverse complement strand
GGGTTGTACCTCAATTTGTAATTTTTGTGTGTTTTTTATTTTTAAGACAACAAACATACACACGATACCCACCACCATAAAGCTTATATCTACTACCGCGACAAGCGAGCTATTAAGGTTAATAACATTGCTAACGCCAAGTAAAATATTAAGTGGCAGCACCAAAGCAAGCGAAGCGCCGCATAGTAAAAGAGTCAGCTTAAAGTAGTTTTTATAACCTATGGGTAATAC
>NZ_JBEOOG010000637.1:0-231 GCF_040308965.1 Pseudoalteromonas sp. MER144-MNA-CIBAN-0113 | reverse complement strand
AGGTATAGCTTAGGTCTTTATAAAACCTCATTAGTTAGAGGCCTACCTTCACTTACTTCAAACGCGTTAAGCAGGGTTGTGTTTGCTATTTCGGTGAGTGCTTCTTGTGTAAAAAAGCCCTGATGCCCCGTTACTAATACATTTTTAAAGCTCACTAAGCGCGAAAATATATCGTCTTGGTTTATTTCGTCACTGTGGTTTTTAAAAAATAGCTCCGACTCTTGCTCGTAA
>NZ_JBEOOG010000636.1:0-231 GCF_040308965.1 Pseudoalteromonas sp. MER144-MNA-CIBAN-0113 | reverse complement strand
CTTAAATTTCTTGCCGTTTTCGATAAATACAAAGCAGAACTAGTAAGCGCTGTTGTTTGTAATTTTTGCTCTTGCTCATCTTCGTGTGCAATCGATACATCTAGCTCTACCCATTCATAATGTGCAAGTTCTAGCATAAACACGGGATCGTATCTTTTTATTTTATAATCACTTGATAAATAATTAATAAACTCCCCTGCTATATCTAAAAAGTACGGCGAATGACAATCA
>NZ_JBEOOG010000635.1:0-231 GCF_040308965.1 Pseudoalteromonas sp. MER144-MNA-CIBAN-0113 | reverse complement strand
CCTAGCATGGTATTTTTAATGTCGAGCTGTTTGGCTTTTGCTGTTTGTATTATTTGCTCAAGTTGTCCGTGTTCAGCAGTTAATACAGCATGCTGAGTTTGATGCTTATGCAGCTCGCTTTGTGCATGATCAAATTGCTTTTTAGCGGTATTAAAAGCTTTTTTAAAATCAGTAATTAAGTTATTTAATTGCTGATTTTGAGCTGCCGCATACGGGTGCTCAGTTGCGCCG
>NZ_JBEOOG010000634.1:0-231 GCF_040308965.1 Pseudoalteromonas sp. MER144-MNA-CIBAN-0113 | reverse complement strand
CCCTTTTAGAGTGGATCGCTTAAAAACAGGTACTCCGCCACGTATTGATGCACGTACTGTTGATTTTACAAAAATGGAAGCACAGCCTGGTGATATGCCAACACCTGTATTTTCATTTATGGGTAAACAATCAGATCACCCACAACAAATACCGTGTTACATCACTTACACAAACGAAAAAACACATGATGTTATTCGTAAAAACCTACATCGCTCACCTATGTACTCAGG
>NZ_JBEOOG010000633.1:0-231 GCF_040308965.1 Pseudoalteromonas sp. MER144-MNA-CIBAN-0113 | reverse complement strand
ACCCAAAATAAAGTCGATGTTTAAACTACGCTCGTGCGCTTCATCTATAATTATGGTGTCGTATTGGTTTAAAAATCGATCTTGCTGAATTTCTGCCAGTAAAATACCGTCAGTCATTAGTTTAACGTACGTATTATTAGAAACCTGATCGCTAAAACGGATTTTAAAACCGACTTGCTGACCAAGTTCGCACTTCATTTCTTCAGCAATACGGTTAGCCACCGTTCGCGC
>NZ_JBEOOG010000632.1:0-231 GCF_040308965.1 Pseudoalteromonas sp. MER144-MNA-CIBAN-0113 | reverse complement strand
CCGCAAAAGTCTATCGTCCAGATATTTATGCTAAAGCCGCGCAATCACTCATCGACGATAAGCTCATCCCCGCAGCTGACTTTCCAGATTTCAGTAAAGAAACCGGTTTCAAAGCACCGCAAACTCACTTTATTGATAACTTAGTTTATGACGGCAGCAAGCCTAATGCTTACATTAATTCATTTGTAATTGGATTAAAGCAAGGCGACAAGCTGTAACAAACTGTTAAGG
>NZ_JBEOOG010000631.1:0-231 GCF_040308965.1 Pseudoalteromonas sp. MER144-MNA-CIBAN-0113 | reverse complement strand
AGGCTACTTTAAAAATAATACATTAACCTGTACTACAGGTACTGGTATGCTTGAAAATCCTTTACCAGATAACCAACCAGATTATATTGTAAATAAAAATAAACCCTCACAAATAGGCATACGCTTTGAGCCTGAACTTTACTTATTACTCTTTACCGAGCGCCCACTAAAAGTACTAATTATTCGCCAAGGCAATTATAACCTCATACTAAAATCAGAAGTATTCGATCC
>NZ_JBEOOG010000630.1:0-231 GCF_040308965.1 Pseudoalteromonas sp. MER144-MNA-CIBAN-0113 | reverse complement strand
GAGCAGGGATTGCAACGTTTTGACTAAATCTAATTTTTTTTTGAAGGTTAATGACAAAGACTTTAATGTTACTTACCTACATGGCTACGAAAAAATTAATAAAGGCTTTAGTTATTCACTCACCGTTGAATCTTCAGTAAAAATCAATACAGATATACTACTTGCTAATGCCAGTGTGATTTTTGTTAATAAAAATAAAAGATATAGAGAACAATGCGGCCTGATTACATC
>NZ_JBEOOG010000629.1:0-231 GCF_040308965.1 Pseudoalteromonas sp. MER144-MNA-CIBAN-0113 | reverse complement strand
CTTTAACACAAGCTGTACATCTCACTTCTTTGTCTAATTCACTCCTTTGCGCCATATTTTGCAGCTGTAGTAACCTGACAGCAATAAACGCTTTAATGATCGCAATTCGTAAAATATTATCACTGTGCTGCAAACGTAAATCTTATACTTCGGTTCCATCTGTTTTCCATGTTTTATGAAACTCCTCTACACGCCAGCGACGTTCATAGTATCTTACTAATGTCTGGGCAT
>NZ_JBEOOG010000628.1:0-232 GCF_040308965.1 Pseudoalteromonas sp. MER144-MNA-CIBAN-0113 | reverse complement strand
AGCCAATAGACGCTGATGCACTGCTTTCAAATACTCCTTTTTGTCACGATACAATGGCGTTTGAGCAGTGGTTACAATTTGTATTTATTGATAAAATACAGCAATTAATAACGCACAAGCAACCACTGCCACGTAACTTTGCTATTGCCCCTATGGCGCAAATGACACTTGTGAATAAAGCAGGGAGCGATGAAATAATTGAATTACTAACAGCCCTTGATACCTTTTTAGG
>NZ_JBEOOG010000627.1:0-232 GCF_040308965.1 Pseudoalteromonas sp. MER144-MNA-CIBAN-0113 | reverse complement strand
CCGGTCTACCTCGACGTGACCGCGATGAAGGCCAACAAGGGTGAGGCGCTGGCGACGTTGGCGGCCCACCTGGGTGTTCCCCTGGAGCAGACGGCAGCCATCGGCGACGGCGGCAATGACCCGGCAATGTTTCATGTGGCTGGCTTGTCGATTGCCATGGGGCAGGCCGAAGAGGCGGTCAAGCGCCAGGCCAACGTGGTCACCGGCAGCAATATCGAGGACGGCGCAGCAG
>NZ_JBEOOG010000626.1:0-232 GCF_040308965.1 Pseudoalteromonas sp. MER144-MNA-CIBAN-0113 | reverse complement strand
CGGCTATTACTTTAAATGTAGGAGGCAGAGCTTCTATTTTTAGCTGTTTAACTTTGCTGTTTGGTAATAATCTTGATGGGTAAAACGCGAGCATATCGGTTGTATGTAAAATGTCGGGCACTGCTGAAAAGCTCGGTACCGACATTACAATATTACGTTTTAGCCCTTGGCTTTCAAACCACTGATCGTGCGATCCGCGCAAATTTGCACGAGATGGCGACACCACTAGCTG
>NZ_JBEOOG010000625.1:0-232 GCF_040308965.1 Pseudoalteromonas sp. MER144-MNA-CIBAN-0113 | reverse complement strand
GCTACGCCGTGAGCGTAGTAAAAAAATGGGCGGCCTTCGCCTTTAGCTCTATCGTAATGAATTTTTGGTGTGGCGTAATAACCCGTTGATGAAAGCGATATACGGTTCATGTAAGCAAGGTTTGCAAGTTCGCTAAAGCTAATTTCCCCTTTACTAAAAGTAATGAGGTTATCTTTAAATGTAATACTTTGGCTGTCTACTTCAAAGTGCTCGGTAATAAAGTTTATTAAGC
>NZ_JBEOOG010000624.1:0-232 GCF_040308965.1 Pseudoalteromonas sp. MER144-MNA-CIBAN-0113 | reverse complement strand
AGGCAGTGTGGGTGACTCTTATGACAATGCATTGGCTGAAACAATAAATGGATTATTTAAAACAGAGATTATTCGCAGAAATGGCCCGTGGAAGAATGTTGATGCTGTTGAATACGCAACGTTAGAGTGGGTCAATTGGTTTAATAATCAACGCTTATTATCTTCAATTGGGTATATTTCACCAGCTCAATATGAAACAGACTACTATGATAATTTAAACGAGTCAGGTAAA
>NZ_JBEOOG010000623.1:0-233 GCF_040308965.1 Pseudoalteromonas sp. MER144-MNA-CIBAN-0113 | reverse complement strand
CGTATCACCTCATCGAGGTCCGCACCTAACTCAACCATTTTTACTGCACGAGAGTAAATTTTAGCATCAGGGTCATCGTATTTCTGCGCAGCTTGTTGCTGTATCAAATCTTGATTTTGTTGCTCAACCTCAAGCACTCGCTTACCAATACTTAAAAGCCCTGTTCTAAGCTCTGAAATTTCACTTCGCAAAATATGAGTTTGCTCTGAGCTATCTTTAAGCTGCTGTAATAC
>NZ_JBEOOG010000622.1:0-233 GCF_040308965.1 Pseudoalteromonas sp. MER144-MNA-CIBAN-0113 | reverse complement strand
AGGTAACACAGAACACGTAGCAAAAATGATCCAAAAAGAATTGGGTAAAAAGCTAGTGGCTGTTCATGATATTGCAAAAAGCTCTAAAGAAGAGATTGCTGAATTTGATTTGATCTTATTCGGTATCCCTACTTGGTACTACGGCGAAGCACAATGTGACTGGGATGACTTTTTTCCAGAACTTGAAGAAGTTGACTTTGAAGGTAAACTTGTTGCTATTTTTGGTTGTGGAG
>NZ_JBEOOG010000621.1:0-233 GCF_040308965.1 Pseudoalteromonas sp. MER144-MNA-CIBAN-0113 | reverse complement strand
CCCCAAGCCGTGGAAACCACCTTTTGCAACCAAAATTCGTTGACCATCTTGAGTTAAGTCGCCAAGTCCCTCTTGGGTATCAACATCCATGATGCGCGTGCCTACAGGCACCATAACAAATAAGTCATCGGCTTTTCGGCCTGTACAGTTACGGCTACGACCGTTAGTACCACGTTCAGCTCTATGAAAGCGCTCAAACTGATAATCAATTAGGGTATTTAAGTTTTCATCAG
>NZ_JBEOOG010000620.1:0-234 GCF_040308965.1 Pseudoalteromonas sp. MER144-MNA-CIBAN-0113 | reverse complement strand
GGTATCAACTTACAAATGCCAGACAGCTTTAGCCAACATATAGACCAAGCGTGGACCGACTTAAATCAACATACCCAACAGCTAGATAAAAACCAGCTGGTGGCATCGCTTACTCATCATTTAGAGCAGCGTTTAGTGCAGTATCGTCAAACAGGTTTGCAAAATATGTATGAGCAATGGAATTCACTCAATGCATTTGCTGGTGATTATGTTGAGCTTAATACAGGGCACCGA
>NZ_JBEOOG010000619.1:0-234 GCF_040308965.1 Pseudoalteromonas sp. MER144-MNA-CIBAN-0113 | reverse complement strand
CCTCTATATCGTGCAGGGGCAATTTCGCTAATATAAGCAGGCGTCATTACCGATGCAGCGCCAACAGCTAAACCACCTAAAATGCGATAAATCACAAATTCAAACGATGTGACTGAAACCCCCGATCCCCAGGCACTAATAATGAAAAATACGGCGGCAATAAGTAAAATGGGACGCCGTCCAAACCTATCAGCCAAGCGACCAGCGCAAAATGCACCAATGGCACAACCAATC
>NZ_JBEOOG010000618.1:0-234 GCF_040308965.1 Pseudoalteromonas sp. MER144-MNA-CIBAN-0113 | reverse complement strand
AACCCTTACTATAACTTCCGCGACCCGTTTACTTTCGAAGATCCGGCTCATCCAGGTGAGACCTATATGGTATTTGAGGGCAACTCGGCCATGGACCGGACAACTGCACAGTGTGATGCGGACGACCTTGGCTACCGGGACGGCGACCCTTATGCAGAAACCGTAACCCAAGTGAATGCATCGGGTGCGCCCTTTCAGATCGGTAACGTCGGTCTGGCAAGGGCTACGAACGAC
>NZ_JBEOOG010000617.1:0-234 GCF_040308965.1 Pseudoalteromonas sp. MER144-MNA-CIBAN-0113 | reverse complement strand
ATGTACTACTTAATATGCAAGTTGCATTAAGGGCTGGGTTTGTAGCGCGTTGTATTCCTGCAAAAGTAAAAATAGGGTTTGATTGGGCGCGTTCAAAAGAATTGCACAGCTTGTTTATTAATAAACGAATAGCCCCAGAAGCTCAGGCGCATGTGCTTGAAGGCTTTAAAGGTTTTGCAAAAGCCATTGGTGTAGCTGATTATAAACCGAGTTGGGACATGCCATATACAGAGC
>NZ_JBEOOG010000616.1:0-235 GCF_040308965.1 Pseudoalteromonas sp. MER144-MNA-CIBAN-0113 | reverse complement strand
AGTATTGCCTGCTTACCCTGTAGTTCACTGTTTTTTATGCATTCAAAAAGTACTTGCTCGCTAAGCTTATTCACTAATAATTGTGATTGCTTAATATGGCTTATATGCCAAAGCTCAGGTGCGACACCACCTAAATCATGCTGGTAAGGGCGATAAAAGCCAAATTTATCTAAGTTAGTATCAAGCCAATTACTTAAAGGCGCAAACGGCCCACCTTGCAGATATTCATCGGGTG
>NZ_JBEOOG010000615.1:0-235 GCF_040308965.1 Pseudoalteromonas sp. MER144-MNA-CIBAN-0113 | reverse complement strand
GCGCAACTATGTGCCAACATGATTGCTGACCATTACCGTTTAGATATTAAATATAAAGCGGCAAGTCCTTGGTTATTAAACGTTGTGCAATGGGCGTGGAAAATTAAGTTAGGATTACACCTAGAGAATGAATTTTTTGCAGCAATGCGCGAAAAAGCAGAAGCTGGTGCAATCGACGTATTTGCTAAAAACTTAAAAGATTTATTAATGGCAGCACCTGCAGGCCCCCGTACTA
>NZ_JBEOOG010000614.1:0-235 GCF_040308965.1 Pseudoalteromonas sp. MER144-MNA-CIBAN-0113 | reverse complement strand
AACAAAATTAGTACGCATCGCAACGCGCAAAAGCGCTCTAGCACTTTGGCAGGCCGAATTTGTAAAAGCAGAGCTTGAGCGTTTTCATGCAGATGTGCGCGTAGAATTAGTCCCAATGTCGACGCAAGGGGATATAATTTTAGATACGCCATTGGCTAAAATTGGCGGTAAAGGCTTATTTGTTAAAGAACTAGAGCAAGCAATGTTAGATGGCCGAGCTGACATTGCCGTACAT
>NZ_JBEOOG010000613.1:0-235 GCF_040308965.1 Pseudoalteromonas sp. MER144-MNA-CIBAN-0113 | reverse complement strand
ACATTAGGCTGTATTGATATCGTAATAGCACGCCTATCACGATAATCAGTTTCTGTATTTAAATACAACCAACTCCCCTGAGCTCTCGCCGCTTTAATATGAAACTGGTAAGTGCCAGCAACACCCTTTGGTGCACTTTGCTCAGTTAAAGCGATAAGGTTCATATTTGCTGCCGTACTTTGGCTTATTTCAATTTTATGGGGAACAGAACTACATGCACTAAGCGTAAGCACAC
>NZ_JBEOOG010000612.1:0-235 GCF_040308965.1 Pseudoalteromonas sp. MER144-MNA-CIBAN-0113 | reverse complement strand
GCCCTTTAGGTTGTAACCTAAAGGCGCGGGAGTATATACTCAGTTATCTTGTGTTTATTTTAGTGTTTTATGTCTTTATCTACTTTTGCCCCAGTAACCACGATTGATGATCAAAAAAAGCTTTGTGTTTTATTAAGTTTACTTTTAAGTTCTTCATCTTACAGCTACCAAAATTCGCCTCAGCTATTTTCTAAACTGCTATTTAATCATTTTATAAACGGGTATTCGTTTTCAC
>NZ_JBEOOG010000611.1:0-235 GCF_040308965.1 Pseudoalteromonas sp. MER144-MNA-CIBAN-0113 | reverse complement strand
ACGTTCTTGAATGCTATTGTATGATTTCATTTATTGGATCTTTTACTAAATATATTTAAACAATGGCGGCTATTATCGCATAGTTTGACAATAGAGAATGCAAAGCTATAAAGTAAAAGTTATTTTTAATTAAAAACAATAATTTATATAAATTTAAATATGCAAAAAACACTTAAAAAGCTTTTTATATTAAGCGCACTAGCTCTAAGTACATCAGTTATAAGCACATCAGTAA
>NZ_JBEOOG010000610.1:0-235 GCF_040308965.1 Pseudoalteromonas sp. MER144-MNA-CIBAN-0113 | reverse complement strand
CTTAAACGGCTTTGCTCGCCTTTAGGCAGGCCTGCTAAATCAGCTAACATAGTGGCTTTTAGTTTTTCCGGTACTGCACCAATTAAGCCAAGTGTTAGCTTAGATTGCGTAAGCTCTGTGTTATAAAACGTTTTAACATCATCAAGCGTAAGTGCTTCTAAATCTGAAATATCACCATAGTTGTAGCTTTCATAAGGATGGCCTTTGTAAAGCGCGCTGTAGAGTACTTCTTTAC
>NZ_JBEOOG010000609.1:0-235 GCF_040308965.1 Pseudoalteromonas sp. MER144-MNA-CIBAN-0113 | reverse complement strand
CTCCTACTTAGAGTAAAAACAAGTAAAGTAAAAATGAAAGTGGGTGCATAGCTCAGCTGGATAGAGTACTCGGCTACGAACCGAGCGGTCGGAGGTTCGAATCCTCCTGCGCCCACCACTTTCATACATTAACCGACACTTGAGTCGGTTTTTTTATGCCTGAAATAAAGTGAAATTATTGTGTGGCCGAGAACCGAGCACTCGCAGGTTCACTCTTACAAGATACGTCCTGCGC
>NZ_JBEOOG010000608.1:0-236 GCF_040308965.1 Pseudoalteromonas sp. MER144-MNA-CIBAN-0113 | reverse complement strand
ATATTTTGGTGACGGCTTCTCTAATGGTTACAAATTTATTGAACATCAAGATCTTGCAACACCACTTAATCGTTTCAATGTTTTTACAAACATAGTAAATAATTATGCTGATGATCATTCAATGAATTTTGAAGTTTCTTTCTCAAAAGCTAGTGCTTATGCAGAAAGTAGCCCAATTTTCCTTGCTGAATCGATTCGTTCAGATAATGCATTTTTAGACCCAGCTGCTAAAGCAC
>NZ_JBEOOG010000607.1:0-236 GCF_040308965.1 Pseudoalteromonas sp. MER144-MNA-CIBAN-0113 | reverse complement strand
CCAAAATACTGCCGGAGTATGGACTCGCTATGACCTACCCAGCATTAACTCATCTATTGCTGCTGGCCTTGATTATGTTGATCAGCAAGTAAGTTTAGATGGCACCCATGTAAAGCCCTATACTATTTACAATATGGCCTGGAAAACTCAGTTAGAAAACTGGACGTGGCAAGTATCAATTAAAAATGTGTTTGATAAAGAGTTCGCATCAAGCGGCTTTATAAATCGCACTGGGC
>NZ_JBEOOG010000606.1:0-236 GCF_040308965.1 Pseudoalteromonas sp. MER144-MNA-CIBAN-0113 | reverse complement strand
CTGATAACCAACCAAAGCCAATTTCAAAAACAAACATCGAGGCATTGATAGCCAGAAGCCAATAAAGCACCGTTTTTTGCTGGTTATCTTTTAGCTCAACTTCACACCCACAATCGCTCATTTTCATCTCCGATTAACTTGTATGCTCTAACTATAAATCCTATAGTGACTATAGGGTCAAGTTTATTTGGAAATTTTATGAAAATTGGTGAGTTATCGAAAACATCGGGGTATTC
>NZ_JBEOOG010000605.1:0-236 GCF_040308965.1 Pseudoalteromonas sp. MER144-MNA-CIBAN-0113 | reverse complement strand
AACCAGATGTAAGTACAATATGTGTAGGTCAAGCTGCAAGCATGGGTGCTTTTTTACTTACTGCTGGCGCTAAAGGTAAGCGTTTTTGCCTACCAAACTCACGTGTGATGATTCACCAACCATTAGGTGGTTTCCAAGGTCAAGCATCTGACTTTGAAATACATGCTAAAGAAATTCTGTCTATTAAAGCTAAGCTTAATCGCTTAATGGCTGAGCATACAGGCCAACCATTAGAT
>NZ_JBEOOG010000604.1:0-236 GCF_040308965.1 Pseudoalteromonas sp. MER144-MNA-CIBAN-0113 | reverse complement strand
AAGATAAAAAAGCAGGTGGTGAGTTATACCTACATCTGCGCCGACACGGTAAGAAATATCACAAGCGCAGTCATGGTAAAACAAACCGAGGGCAAATAAAAAATCGCGTTAGCATTGAAGAACGTCCACAAATAGTTGATAAGAAAGGTCGTATCGGAGATTGGGAAATAGATACCGTCATAGGTAAAGGTCATCGAGGCGCCCTTGTTACCATTGTAGAGCGGGTCACCCAATTC
>NZ_JBEOOG010000603.1:0-236 GCF_040308965.1 Pseudoalteromonas sp. MER144-MNA-CIBAN-0113 | reverse complement strand
ATTTAATTGGTAACTATGAGTTTGCTGGCTTTACTCACGACGTAGTAGTGGGTGTTGAACTTGCAAACGAAACGTTTACACGCCATAACTTTGTTGCAACTACGCCTGATAACCTAATTGAAGATGGAATACGCAACGACTTATACAACCCTGATGCAACAATTGCATTTACGGGTGTGTACGGCCGTGACGGTACAAGCATTGAAGCTAAAGCTAAAAACCAAGCTATTTATGCA
>NZ_JBEOOG010000602.1:0-236 GCF_040308965.1 Pseudoalteromonas sp. MER144-MNA-CIBAN-0113 | reverse complement strand
CAATAATTATTAGCTTTATGTTGGGTTCGGCACTGTCGGGCTTTTTGCTCTCTGGTGGCTCATTAAAACTTGGTCGTCATTACGACACTTTGCTTTTTATGGAAGGATTGCTGCTACTTGCGAGTGCTTATTTACTCAAAAACACATTCGTTTACGGCATTGTATTAACGTCTGCTGCGTGTGGGTTACAAAATGCGCTAGCAACTAATTACAGTGGTGCTGTTATACGTACGACA
>NZ_JBEOOG010000601.1:0-236 GCF_040308965.1 Pseudoalteromonas sp. MER144-MNA-CIBAN-0113 | reverse complement strand
GCACTGTTTAAGTGCCTCGATAGCTCAGTTGGTAGAGCAGAGGATTGAAAATCCTCGTGTCCCTGGTTCGATTCCGGGTCGAGGCACCATTATTAAAGTAATAGTGTTTCAAATCATAAGATTAAACGTTATTACACGTGCCTTAGCACACAGTTTAGTGTGCCGACTTAGCTCAGCTGGTAGAGCAACTGACTTGTAATCAGTAGGTCAACCGTTCGACTCGGTTAGTCGGCACC
>NZ_JBEOOG010000600.1:0-236 GCF_040308965.1 Pseudoalteromonas sp. MER144-MNA-CIBAN-0113 | reverse complement strand
CAGGAGTGCGTTATTCATCAAATTCGTAATTCGATGAAGTATGTTGCTTCAAAGCACCAAAAAGAGTTTATGGCTGACTTGAAACCCGTTTATAAGGCAGCCACTAAAGATGCAGCAGAAGCCGCTCTCGCCGAATTAGATGCCAAATGGGGCAAGTTATACCCTATCGTTATCGAGTCTTGGCGTCGAAAGTGGGGCAATCTGTCGGTTTACTTCAAGTATCCAGATTACGTGCG
>NZ_JBEOOG010000599.1:0-237 GCF_040308965.1 Pseudoalteromonas sp. MER144-MNA-CIBAN-0113 | reverse complement strand
TGATACCGGTATTCATGCATTTGGCTGGAGCCGCCAAAAGGCAATTGACTACTTGGCAGATCACACTGCTTTGCCACAAAGTGCGGTGGAGGATCAAATAGATCGTTATATATCATGGCCAGGCCAAGCGCTCTCTTACAAAATGGGCGAAATAAAAATACGCGAACTGCGTGCAAAAGCCGAAAAAGAACTCGGGGCCAAGTTTGATATTCGCAGCTTTCACGACACTGTTATAGG
>NZ_JBEOOG010000598.1:0-237 GCF_040308965.1 Pseudoalteromonas sp. MER144-MNA-CIBAN-0113 | reverse complement strand
ACACCGAACAAATGAAAACCCAAATAGAAGGGTTTTTATCAAGTGCCGATACAGTACTTGGTGGATTACGTGCGTTTGTTGAAAACGTGGTAATTAAAACAAAAGATTGCAGTCCAAGCGCTATTTGTATGCTAGTTAAAGCAAACAGCGAGTTTGCAGAAAAAGACTCAAACCTGTATGAGCTAAGCTTAGATTTAACGGCTCAATTTGAAGCCTATTTAACGCAATTATTTACCC
>NZ_JBEOOG010000597.1:0-237 GCF_040308965.1 Pseudoalteromonas sp. MER144-MNA-CIBAN-0113 | reverse complement strand
GAGCAGGAGAGGCAGGACGCGGTTTTGCCGTTGTAGCAGATGAAGTACGCCAATTAGCACACCGCACTCAACAATCAACGCAAGAAATTGAAGACACGGTGAGCCAGTTACAAAAAGGCTCAAACCTTGCTGTAGAGCTTATGAAAACAAGCCTTCAAGACAGTGAAAAAAGCGTACAACAAGCAGATGCCGTCGGCAATTTAATGAGTCATGTTATACAAGCTATTAAGCAAATTA
>NZ_JBEOOG010000596.1:0-237 GCF_040308965.1 Pseudoalteromonas sp. MER144-MNA-CIBAN-0113 | reverse complement strand
CCTCTACTTCGTCTTCAATTATTACTACTGAATACGTCATGTTTAATGCTCTTATTATTTTGGAATGTAAACACTTAGTCTTGCACCAAGTAGGTCTGACTCACCAATTTCTAACGTGCCACCGCATGAGTCTAAATTTGTTTTTACTAAATATAAACCAATACCATGCTCTGCTCCTGATTTAGAGCTGTACTGAGGGGTAAAAATAACATCATGGTCAGAACCTAACCCAAAGCC
>NZ_JBEOOG010000595.1:0-237 GCF_040308965.1 Pseudoalteromonas sp. MER144-MNA-CIBAN-0113 | reverse complement strand
GAATTTACATTCTCTAATGCTCGGTTAAATTCAGCTTCAATTGAAGGAATATCGCGCCCTTTAATTAGTTCAGATAATGATTTACTCGGCGCTGAACTGCCGTCTGATATTACGCCGCCAGTGATGTAAGTTAAATTACAGCGCTCTAATATGGCGTTTAATTTAACTTTAAATTCTTTCTTCTGCTCTGAAACGTTTACACCCCACTGATAGTTATTTTGTTCTAACTCATCAGGC
>NZ_JBEOOG010000594.1:0-237 GCF_040308965.1 Pseudoalteromonas sp. MER144-MNA-CIBAN-0113 | reverse complement strand
GCTTTACAGCGTTGAAACTAAACAAGCAAAAGAGCTTTCAAGCGCTGCATTAAATTCGGTATTAACTGCCTCACCATATAAATGGCTGCCAGATAGCAGCGCCATTGTTGCAAATCTCGCTGTTAATTTTGGTAAGCCAAGGCTTGAAAATAACAGCCAAAATGTAGTGCCTGTTATTCAACAAAGTACTGGCGAAAAAGCGCCAGCACGTACTTACCAAAACTTATTAACCAGCCC
>NZ_JBEOOG010000593.1:0-237 GCF_040308965.1 Pseudoalteromonas sp. MER144-MNA-CIBAN-0113 | reverse complement strand
CCAACTGAGCTAATCACCCACATATAAATTAAAACGCTACTATTAAAATAAATAGTACTGGACTTTAACCAGTGAACCTCGCCGTTATTTGTAAATAACGATGACACTCTCTTATTTCTAACTGAGCTAATTACCCATATAGAAGATACGACACATTAGAATGTGGTGGGTGATACTGGACTTGAACCAGTGACCCTCGCCTTGTAAGGGCGATGCTCTCCCAACTGAGCTAATCAC
>NZ_JBEOOG010000592.1:0-238 GCF_040308965.1 Pseudoalteromonas sp. MER144-MNA-CIBAN-0113 | reverse complement strand
TGCAACTCCAAAAGACCCGCACCGCACGAGCCCCCCGCCGCCCCCCCCCCGCCCCCCGCCACCCCCCCCCCCCCCCACCCCCACCCCCACACACCCCCCCCCCCCCCCACCCCCACCCCCCCCCCCCCCCCCCCCCCCACCCCCCCCCCCCCCCCCCCAACCCCCCCCCCCCCCACCCCACCCCACCCCCCCCCCGCCACGACCCACACAACGCCCGGTCCAGGCCCCACGCCCCAAC
>NZ_JBEOOG010000591.1:0-238 GCF_040308965.1 Pseudoalteromonas sp. MER144-MNA-CIBAN-0113 | reverse complement strand
AAAATATCCAAAAGCAATAGAGCTTGATTACGCAATGGAAAACGGGCAATTAAAATTAGAAGTAAGAGCTGCTTTATTAGGATATTTACTAAGACAATGGAATGTAGACTGCACGGAACAAGGCACATTAAACTGTAATACTTACCAGCTGCACTTAAGCAATAAATCACAACTTAATCTTAAAGATATTGAGATAGCACCAGGCTATCAGGAATGAACATGGTTGAAGAAAACACAC
>NZ_JBEOOG010000590.1:0-238 GCF_040308965.1 Pseudoalteromonas sp. MER144-MNA-CIBAN-0113 | reverse complement strand
GATGAGGACGACGTTTAATTTACCAAAAAAGGGAGCTAGCTCCCTTTTTAATTGCGAGGAATACTAATTTCATTAATGTGTTAATGGAGTTGGCATAATAAAAAGATGATAAATTTTCAGCAAGTAAGTAAGACCTATCCTGGAGGGCACCGCGCCCTCGAAAAAGTTAATTTTCATATTAAACCGGGTGAACTTGCCTTTTTAACTGGCCACAGTGGTGCGGGTAAAAGTACGTTGC
>NZ_JBEOOG010000589.1:0-238 GCF_040308965.1 Pseudoalteromonas sp. MER144-MNA-CIBAN-0113 | reverse complement strand
CAGTAAAACCAGACAAACGTGATAGTAAAACGAGTTTAACCGCTTCAGGTAGAGAACTCAGCCGATTACCGGTAGACCCTCGTTTAGCTAAAATGGTGCTCACAGCTCACAAACTTGGCGCATTGCGTGAAGTGATTGTTATTGTGGCGGCGTTGTCGATTCAAGATCCACGCGAACGCCCGCAAGAAAAACGTGCTGCAGCCAATGAAAAACACGGTCGCTTTGACGACCCAGATTC
>NZ_JBEOOG010000588.1:0-238 GCF_040308965.1 Pseudoalteromonas sp. MER144-MNA-CIBAN-0113 | reverse complement strand
ACCGTATTCCGTCGTCGTTAATAACTTTGTATGTATGCTAATTAAGGCGAAAACACTGCTCGCTGCAAAAATTTGTACTGGCGCATATTTAAGTAATGATTTAAGCATTATTGTACTTCATCTAAAATTCTTACATATAAATTACTATATTGGCTAAAAATCGATTTAATGTTGAATTTAGTTTCGAGAGCACGTTTCGAGTAGTCAACGTTATGCTTTACAACAAGATTATTAATTC
>NZ_JBEOOG010000587.1:0-238 GCF_040308965.1 Pseudoalteromonas sp. MER144-MNA-CIBAN-0113 | reverse complement strand
GCAACAAGGGGCTTACTAACCCCATCAACAAGGGTAAAGTCGAAGCTGCTAAGGTGTTTACCCATTGGCAATTTTGCATCTTTTAAAAGCCGCTGAAGGCGTTTGTCATCGCGTGTCGCAAGTTCAACATGGCACAGCTCAGACAAGTATTGCTGCGGGCTCCATTGTTCTTCCATCGCTTTTTTTCCCAGGGTATTCCACTGTTGAAGCATGGTGCTAAGCTTTAATTGTTTCAGCA
>NZ_JBEOOG010000586.1:0-238 GCF_040308965.1 Pseudoalteromonas sp. MER144-MNA-CIBAN-0113 | reverse complement strand
ACTTTGTTGAGGGGGACAGCTATGAGTCTCGTCCTTACGACCGTTTTGACGATTGGCAATTTAAAACTGCATTTATTGATTTTATTGGTGAATTTAAAACAGGTAGCTTACAGCACCAATTTTTAATTGGCGCAAACTCGCTTGATTATTACTACGGGCAACGTCGTACCTCTGCCGACTCTTTTGATTTTTCTGCAGGACAAGCAGAACCATCTCGTCCATCAGTAAGCTATAAAAC
>NZ_JBEOOG010000585.1:0-238 GCF_040308965.1 Pseudoalteromonas sp. MER144-MNA-CIBAN-0113 | reverse complement strand
ATAATATACCTACACCAATACGTTCTACATCCGCGTTGTAATCAATTAAGCTTTCGCCATAACCGTTAAAGTATTGTGCATAACCACGAACTCGGCCCCATAACGGAAATGACCAGTCGAGTTGAATTGCACCACGATTATCTGAATTTAAATTGTTACGTGTCATAAAGCTAAATTCATGGTCATGAAAACGATACGCGCCGCTAAATTCAAAGTAACCCATGTATTTGTATATGTC
>NZ_JBEOOG010000584.1:0-238 GCF_040308965.1 Pseudoalteromonas sp. MER144-MNA-CIBAN-0113 | reverse complement strand
CTTTACTGCTAACTTTAAAAAGCCATGTTTAACATGGCTTTTTTTGTTTTTGTTAGTCGCAATTTAATGACTTTTGGGTATAATACCCGCCATAAAAGCGGACATAAGTCCGCTAGTTAAAATAGTATATTACTGAGGAGTATTTATGAAAGTTGGCATTATTATGGGTTCTAAATCAGATTGGCCAACCATGGAACATGCGGCGCTCATGCTAGAAAAATTTGGCATTGAGTACGAA
>NZ_JBEOOG010000582.1:0-239 GCF_040308965.1 Pseudoalteromonas sp. MER144-MNA-CIBAN-0113 | reverse complement strand
GGTGTACACCGCGTACAACGTGTGCCAGAAACTGAGTCACAAGGGCGAGTTCATACCTCTGCGTGTACTGTTGCGGTAATGGCGGAAGTACCAGAGGCCGAAGCGATACAAATTAATACCGCAGATTTAAAAGTTGATACATTTCGTGCATCAGGCGCAGGTGGTCAGCACGTTAATAAAACAGATTCTGCTATTCGACTTACACATATACCTACCGGTGTTGTGGTTGAGTGTCAGGA
>NZ_JBEOOG010000581.1:0-239 GCF_040308965.1 Pseudoalteromonas sp. MER144-MNA-CIBAN-0113 | reverse complement strand
CGTTTAATGTATGTACGTCAAAAAACAGTTAATCAACCTCACATGGTGCTAATATATATTGAAACTCCTAATCAAATCCCCTTTGTTTTAGGTAACTTTAATACTAAACTACTGCCCGCTAATAAACGCCCTGATTTAACACCTATATATAGTTTTAATGGCCAAGGTTTATGGTTAGCCAAATCAAAAGGGTTAGGCAATAAAGTAAAAAATAGCCGTGGTGTTTCTGCCTGGAACAC
>NZ_JBEOOG010000580.1:0-239 GCF_040308965.1 Pseudoalteromonas sp. MER144-MNA-CIBAN-0113 | reverse complement strand
CCAAGGTAAGTGTGGCTCAAATGGTCAGAATAGGATCTCCGCGTAGCGGCTTAGTTCAACAATTTAATAGTGCGCTCATCGCGCATATTTCTGCCAACGATACGCTCATGTTTTTTATAAATCTTTTTTACCAAATAACTTAATACATTGCTATATATAATTTTTATTAGCACTCAAACTCTCAATAAAAGACAAAATGCGCTCGCCGCTCATTTTCTTGAATATGTGTGCATCACAAC
>NZ_JBEOOG010000579.1:0-240 GCF_040308965.1 Pseudoalteromonas sp. MER144-MNA-CIBAN-0113 | reverse complement strand
CAATTAGAGCTTGCTTCAATATCGGCTTTATTTATTGTTATTGTTGGGTTTATTCCTTTGTATTTTATTAATCGTTCTATGGAGCAGCGTAGTTAAATGAGTAGTTTAATTTTACAAGGAGTGAGCTATCACTATAACGGCACAAAGGTTATTCACGATTTAGATTTAACGGTGGGTAAAGATGAAATTGTTTGCCTACTCGGAGCGAGTGGGTGCGGCAAAACGACCACGTTAAAAGCG
>NZ_JBEOOG010000578.1:0-240 GCF_040308965.1 Pseudoalteromonas sp. MER144-MNA-CIBAN-0113 | reverse complement strand
GTAGAGCAGCCATTAAAAGGTAAACGTAGAATATTTCAGTTTTTATTATACGTAGGTATTTATCAACTGCAGCATATGCGCGTACCACCTCATGCTGCCATTTCAGAAACGGTTAACGCACTGGCTCAACTACGCGCTTTTGGATTAAAAGGACTGATAAACGCCATTTTACGTAGCTTTCAGCGTCAACAAGCTGAGCTTGAAGAAAAAGCGAAGCTTATTCCGGTATGTTTATACAAC
>NZ_JBEOOG010000577.1:0-240 GCF_040308965.1 Pseudoalteromonas sp. MER144-MNA-CIBAN-0113 | reverse complement strand
CTGTAAAAAATGGCTTTTCATATGATGTTTTTAGTAATCAGTATAAAGAGTATATAGATGTAGTTAATGGAAGAATAAAAAGTGTTTTAACCCAGAAAATGAATGATGTATATGATAGTCTTACTTCTTCTTATAAACAAAAACTCAAACAGGCACAGAATCAGTATAAAAGCGGATTAAATGATTATAATAATAAGTATAAAGATTTTAAGAGTCAGTTTGCTTTAGCTAAAACTAAAC
>NZ_JBEOOG010000576.1:0-240 GCF_040308965.1 Pseudoalteromonas sp. MER144-MNA-CIBAN-0113 | reverse complement strand
CCAATAACCGTACATATTGTCGGCACTTTAAGTGACGCCATTACTTTTAAGTTACGTGCGATTGCTTCAGATTGACCACGTTCTTCAGCGCCAACACCTGGGTATGCACCTGGTGTGTCAATAAAGGTCATGATTGGCATTTTAAAACGCTCAGCCATTTCCATTAAGCGTAATGCTTTACGGTAACCTTCTGGCTTTGGCATACCAAAGTTACGTTTAATTTTTTCAGCAGTATCACGA
>NZ_JBEOOG010000575.1:0-240 GCF_040308965.1 Pseudoalteromonas sp. MER144-MNA-CIBAN-0113 | reverse complement strand
CCCTTGAAGCCAACCCAGGTACAGTAGAAACAGGTCGTTTTAAAGATTACGTAAAAGCAGGTATTAACCGTATTTCGATTGGCGTGCAAAGCATGCAAAACGACAAGCTAAAAGCACTGGGGCGGATTCATGGCAGTGACGAGGCTAATTATGCTGCGCAGCAAGCTAAAGAAGCCGGTTTAAATAGCTTTAACCTTGATTTAATGCACGGCTTACCAGGGCAAACACTTGACGATGCAC
>NZ_JBEOOG010000574.1:0-240 GCF_040308965.1 Pseudoalteromonas sp. MER144-MNA-CIBAN-0113 | reverse complement strand
GTATGGTGGTGCAGGCCTAGGTAATACATTTAACCCAACTCGTTCACTTACAAATGTTGAATCTGTTGAGGTTTTAAAAGGCCCTGCAACAGGTTTATATGGCATTGGTAGTGCGGGTGGCGTAATTAACCTAATAGAGAAAAAGCCAGAGTTTGAAGAAAAACACAAAGTATCGGCTGAGCTTGGCCAGTGGGATAGCTATTCATTATCGTTTGATAGCACTAACGCTATAACAGATGA
>NZ_JBEOOG010000573.1:0-240 GCF_040308965.1 Pseudoalteromonas sp. MER144-MNA-CIBAN-0113 | reverse complement strand
GCCATCAGGATTGGCGCGCTCTGCTGTTTCCCCCATTCGCTCCGGTGTTGTTCGTGATGGCCGCGCTGCCGCTGGCCCTGCTGCTGGGCACGTTATGGACGGCCAACGCCGGCTATATCGCAATGTTGACGATGGCGGCCTACTTCCTGATGTACGAAGGCCTGCACACGCTGTCGCACCTCGAGCATCCGCTGCTCGATGCCATGCCGCTGGTCAACACGGTGCGCCGCATGCATGTCC
>NZ_JBEOOG010000572.1:0-240 GCF_040308965.1 Pseudoalteromonas sp. MER144-MNA-CIBAN-0113 | reverse complement strand
AAACAGAGTAAGCAACGACGCACGTTTTACAAAAATCGATACCATGGGTTACTGGTAACATAGGGATTTTAGCGCGTTCATAATCACTTTTTCGTGCTATAGCCAGCGCCCAAAAGTGTGGTGGGGTCCAGGTAAATATTATCATTACGAGTAACCAAGGGGCTGCTGCCATTTGGTTTGTTTCTGACACCCAACCTAATAATGGAGGCATTGCGCCAGCCAACCCACCTATAACAATAT
>NZ_JBEOOG010000571.1:0-240 GCF_040308965.1 Pseudoalteromonas sp. MER144-MNA-CIBAN-0113 | reverse complement strand
AGCCTGCAGAGGTTTCAGACTTTGTGATTGTGCATATTCAAATGCCAGATGGAATGAGCATGCAAGGCAGTAAATTATTGCCCGCGGTAAACACCTTAGGGTTTAAATACTCAGAGGAAGGCTTTTTTAATCGTCATTTAGATCCAGCAGGCCAAGGCCCGGTATTATTTAGACTAGTAAATATGTATAACCCAGGTACCTTCGATATTGATAATATGGAACAATTTAGTACCGCAGGCG
>NZ_JBEOOG010000570.1:0-240 GCF_040308965.1 Pseudoalteromonas sp. MER144-MNA-CIBAN-0113 | reverse complement strand
ACTTTGATGATTTAGATAGTCCAGTAACTGCTCGCCAACAAACACCCAATAATGAAAGCGAAGAAATGACAACAATGCGTGAAGAAATGAACGCAATTCGTCAATTACTTGAGCATCAAGTATCAGGCTTAATGCAGCAAGATATGGCGCGTCGCGATCCAACACGCGCTTGCATGGTTGACCGCTTAGTCGGTATGGGTATTGATAAAGAAGTAGCGCAACAAATGGCATGTTTTGTAC
>NZ_JBEOOG010000569.1:0-240 GCF_040308965.1 Pseudoalteromonas sp. MER144-MNA-CIBAN-0113 | reverse complement strand
CTGGTAAGCATACTATTACTAGCGCATTACCAATCGGTGCAATATTAACATTGCCAGCAACGGGTTCTGAATCTAACCAAAACTCAGTTGTGAGCAAAGAAGCAACGAAGCAAAAACTACCGTTTGCATCACCAGAAGTACTTCCTAAATTTGCGATTATGGACCCTGATGTAATGAAAACATTACCGCAGCGCCAACTTGTGAATGGCTTAGTAGATGCATGGGTTCACACCTGTGAGC
>NZ_JBEOOG010000568.1:0-240 GCF_040308965.1 Pseudoalteromonas sp. MER144-MNA-CIBAN-0113 | reverse complement strand
GTATAATGGTATGCCTTTCTGGCGGCAAAGATAGCTACACAATGCTTGAAATGCTTCAACATTTAAAACGTGTAGCACCTATAAAGTTTGACCTAGTTGTTGTAAATCTTGATCAAAAACAACCTGATTTTCCTGAGCATGTTTTACCCCAGTATCTTGATAAATTAAATGTTGAATACAAAATTGTAGAAGAAGATACTTACAGTATTGTTACCGATATTATCCCTGAAGGTAAAACAA
>NZ_JBEOOG010000567.1:0-240 GCF_040308965.1 Pseudoalteromonas sp. MER144-MNA-CIBAN-0113 | reverse complement strand
CAGGTAAACTATGCGTCCAGTTTTTTATCAAAATTAATCACTTTATGAAACTTGTTTTAGCACCTATGGAAGGTGTCGTTGATTTTAAAATGCGCCAATTACTCACAGACATTGGTGGGTTCGATTTGTGCGTTACCGAGTTTGTAAGAGTGGTTGAAACATGCTTACCTGATAAAGTTTTTCATCGATTTTGCCCTGAACTACATAATAATGGATTTACGCGAGCAGGTACTCCTGTGC
>NZ_JBEOOG010000566.1:0-241 GCF_040308965.1 Pseudoalteromonas sp. MER144-MNA-CIBAN-0113 | reverse complement strand
TATTTTGCACAGTTTTTATTGTATTTGATTTTAAGAACTCTTTGTGATTGGGATGTTTCTTTTGCTATGGTGGCTTTTAGTTGTTATTGTGCCGAGGTTGGTAGTGTTAGTTTTAATTTGTCTATTATATATCAATAATCTTGTTCAGTTTAAGGTTATTTTAAAGTGATACATTTTGTATTCCGACGCATGCTTAAATATAACTGGAGGGTTAATGAAGCTAATTTATGTAGACGATAAT
>NZ_JBEOOG010000565.1:0-241 GCF_040308965.1 Pseudoalteromonas sp. MER144-MNA-CIBAN-0113 | reverse complement strand
ATATACTCAGCTTGATTTAAATAAGTGTATTAACGAGCATCAAGCACTTTGCATTGGCCAGATAAGCGAATACAGCGCAGCGCGCATTGCAAATATAGTACGTGCGTGGCTTGCACTATTTACACAAGTGATGCCATCGCAAAAGCAGCTCGAGCAAATTATTAATCAAGCAATGCGCGCAAAAAACGATGCACAAATGCGTATTGATTTGCTCGATGGGCAAATACGTCGTCATCAAGGT
>NZ_JBEOOG010000564.1:0-241 GCF_040308965.1 Pseudoalteromonas sp. MER144-MNA-CIBAN-0113 | reverse complement strand
CCGTATTAATTGAATATGCCTGAGCACCCGCGGCTATTGTTATTTTTATTGGGTCGGCAGTTGAAGCCCTCACCGGGTTTAATGGCCCATGGGTATATGCATTATTTTACTTACTATTTGTGGGAATTCATTTAGCAGGCGTAGGAGAAGCGCTTAAAGTAATGATGGTAATAAGTGGTTTAGCGGTATTAGCTATTATTGCAACGGCTTTTGTTTTAATCACAAATTTTGATGCATCGCG
>NZ_JBEOOG010000563.1:0-241 GCF_040308965.1 Pseudoalteromonas sp. MER144-MNA-CIBAN-0113 | reverse complement strand
ATTTGCGTACTCATGTCGTTAATTGATCTAACTGAGGTTGTTACCGCACCTAAACTTTCTGAAATAGCACGAGACGATTCTACTGAGCGATTACAACTATTCTGACTCGCTTGCATTGCGGCTACAGCATCCGATACTAAATTATGTAACTCACTCAACATTTCACTAATCTCTAATGTGCTAACTTGAGTACGACTTGCTAAGCTTCTTACCTCATCAGCAACAACAGCAAACCCTCGCC
>NZ_JBEOOG010000562.1:0-241 GCF_040308965.1 Pseudoalteromonas sp. MER144-MNA-CIBAN-0113 | reverse complement strand
GCTCGTACTGTGCATTATCTTTAAAGCTAAATATATCAATCGGCTCATGGAGTAAATCTAAAAATGCTTTTAAAAACTGTGGTTCGGTTTGTATTTTTTTACTTACCCACCCAGTTAACCAACTATTTAATTGAACTGGGTCAGTTGCAAATTTTGATAATTCGATTGGCTTTTTAGCACTTTGTAGTAATTTAAGCCCAAGCGCATGAAACGTTAAAATAGTGGGTGCTTTGGTATGCAA
>NZ_JBEOOG010000561.1:0-241 GCF_040308965.1 Pseudoalteromonas sp. MER144-MNA-CIBAN-0113 | reverse complement strand
CCTTTACTTAGTGCAATAAAAAACATAAAAACACAGGCTAAAAATAAACAGGGAATGGCCATTTTTCGCTGTTTTTGTTCGGTTAATAGCGTACTTCCTAATGCCAGCATAGTTATTACTCACTTAGCTCAATGTTAGGTTGAGAGGTTTTAGCAAAGCGAAACTTATACGCTGTAGGTTATTTAGCATTAGGGTGTAAAACACTTGCAAGCTCAACTACCGCTTGTGGTGTACGTGGGCC
>NZ_JBEOOG010000560.1:0-241 GCF_040308965.1 Pseudoalteromonas sp. MER144-MNA-CIBAN-0113 | reverse complement strand
CCATACGAGTAATAGCGCCAGAAGCAGTATTTGTATGCAACGTAGACATTACCAAGTGACCGGTTAATGATGCTTGCACACCAATTTGAGCGGTTTCTAGGTCACGTATTTCACCTACCATCACTACATCGGGATCTTGACGTAAAATAGCCCGCAAGCCACGCGCAAAGGTCATACCTACTTTAGTATTTACTTGCGTTTGGCCAATGCCCGGTATTTCGTATTCAATGGGGTCTTCAAC
>NZ_JBEOOG010000559.1:0-241 GCF_040308965.1 Pseudoalteromonas sp. MER144-MNA-CIBAN-0113 | reverse complement strand
GGTTATTAATCAGTCACAACCTCAGGGTTGGAAACTAATAACATCCGTCCGCGAGCAGCTAAGTAAGTAGCTACTTGCAACTGCATTTCCGCATTAGCGGCAGCACTGCCTTCAACAGTTGCAGCCTTTGCAGCATCTTGAGCTGGAGTTAATATAGAACCATGATGCCCTTTAGTAAATTTAACTAAGTAGCTTGCTGGTGTTTCACTCAATGATTGCGAAGAACTTACTGTCTCAAGAC
>NZ_JBEOOG010000558.1:0-241 GCF_040308965.1 Pseudoalteromonas sp. MER144-MNA-CIBAN-0113 | reverse complement strand
CGTCTCCTGTTGCTGCCGTTGTTAATACCCCCGCCGATATGGGCTCTACTAAAATAACGTTAGAGCAAGCTATGGCCCATCCCGATTGGCTTGGACGTCAACCAGAGCGCGCATTTTGGGGCAGTGATTCTGCTACCATTATTTATGCACGTAAAGAGCAAGGTAATGAGTTACGTAACTTATTTAGCCAATCAATTACAAGCCAAAGCGCAGAGCAAATAGCACTTAATAAACTGCACAC
>NZ_JBEOOG010000557.1:0-241 GCF_040308965.1 Pseudoalteromonas sp. MER144-MNA-CIBAN-0113 | reverse complement strand
GTTATGCACTTACAATTTGAATCTAGGACATTAAATTTAGCTCAAGACGATAACAAAGAAGAAAACTGGCGCTTAGGTTATCCACATAAAATAAGTGGTACTGTTTTTTATTTTATTGCACTTGAGTCCGAAAAACTGTTTGTAGAAAAAAGTGAAGTACTGGGGATATATAATGAGTTTGGCGGAAGTAGCTATAAACCAACTAGATCAAAAAACGTTCTCTTTATTAATAGCATTACGA
>NZ_JBEOOG010000556.1:0-241 GCF_040308965.1 Pseudoalteromonas sp. MER144-MNA-CIBAN-0113 | reverse complement strand
CAATGTATCTGAAAATACAACGCTAGGCTTTAGCGTAACCGTAACTGACAATGCCGGTAAAAGCGCTCAAGCGAGTAAAACGGTTTTAATTAATCAAGTAAATAGCGCGCCAACAGTCATTGTTACAGGCCCAGAAGAAGCTGAAAAAGATGACAGTGTAACCCTAGTTGCAGATGCACAAGACAGCGATGGTAGTATTAATAACATAACCTGGCAGCAAACAAGTGGCCCTGTAGTTGAA
>NZ_JBEOOG010000555.1:0-241 GCF_040308965.1 Pseudoalteromonas sp. MER144-MNA-CIBAN-0113 | reverse complement strand
GTTGGAAAGAGTACGAAACAGAAGTTGTACGTGATAAAAACGACAACTGTATTATTGTTTGTACCATTGAAAACTTTGACCCTATGGGTGTTCACACTGGCGATTCAATCACCGTTGCACCAGCGCAAACGCTAACCGACAAAGAATACCAAATTATGCGTAACGCCTCTATGGCAGTATTACGTGAAATTGGTGTAGAAACTGGCGGTTCTAACGTGCAGTTTGGTATTAATCCTGAAGA
>NZ_JBEOOG010000554.1:0-242 GCF_040308965.1 Pseudoalteromonas sp. MER144-MNA-CIBAN-0113 | reverse complement strand
ACAAAAAGCAGCATCGAGTTTATCAGCAAGTATTTCGTCAACAGCTAACAATCCGGCACCTACTGCCCGCTCAATCGCTTTAAACGAATCGGGGCACAGCCACGTATCGCCATCTAAATTAGCGAGCCCTTCTGTTGGTAGTGTAGTTTCTACGTGCTTAACTAAAGCCTCATCGTGAGCAAGTAAATAATGTTCACGCTCGGCCTTAGGTGCTTGCAGGTGTGTTAAGCCAACATCTACAC
>NZ_JBEOOG010000553.1:0-242 GCF_040308965.1 Pseudoalteromonas sp. MER144-MNA-CIBAN-0113 | reverse complement strand
AACAAAAACTGTTGTAAAAATGAAGGCATTATTTAATTTCACATTATTTTTCAGAAGCAATGTTACTATTTTTAATCCGAGTTATTTAGGATAACCCAACATGGTTATCACCTATGGAATACGCAACAATTTGACTTATCTCTTGCAAACTAAGCTTCGATTCGGACTGCCATTTCAAGAATGTTTCTTGGATAGTATTTAAACTTCGTTTAGTAGTAAGGCCCCCATCTATTAGTCCATAG
>NZ_JBEOOG010000552.1:0-242 GCF_040308965.1 Pseudoalteromonas sp. MER144-MNA-CIBAN-0113 | reverse complement strand
GGTTTAGAAGCAATCTCATTATACGAGTCACACAAGCCAGACATTATTTTTATGGACATTCAAATGCCTAAAATGGATGGTCTTCAGGCATGTAAAAAAATTAAGGCGCTTAATAACGAACAAATTGTTATCGCGTTAACCGCTAATGTTTTTACAGAGCAAAAAGAAATATACAGGCAGTTATTTGATGGTTACGTTTCAAAGCCAATTGAAAAACATGAGCTTGTAGGCATGTTATCAAC
>NZ_JBEOOG010000551.1:0-242 GCF_040308965.1 Pseudoalteromonas sp. MER144-MNA-CIBAN-0113 | reverse complement strand
ATTTATAACCGCTAGAGAGATACTGAAATGGGATGAGTTCTTTTTTCAAAATACGGTTATTACGGCCAGTAGCTGCGTAGTCGGCGTAAAAGTTTACGACCACTAAAGCAATTAATGAGCAGCACGCTACAATAAGTTTTATACGACTAATCGCTTCTTGATGAGGGCGAGTAAAGTGTATTTTTACTTTGCTTAATATAAAAACAGGTAACGCACAAAACAACAGTAAAAAGGCTATGAGC
>NZ_JBEOOG010000550.1:0-242 GCF_040308965.1 Pseudoalteromonas sp. MER144-MNA-CIBAN-0113 | reverse complement strand
CTTACATCCATCGCATTTGAAAGCGACTCAAGCGTTGCGTTTGGCGTCCAGTTTTTATCAAGCATAAAGCGCGGCACAGTATCATTTTGATTTGTTGTTGCGCTTAATTTACCTACAGGTAAACCAATAACCGCACCAATCATTGCGGCGCACACATTACCAAAGTTACCACTAGGTACTGATATATGTGCTGTTGCGCGTTTTTCTTTTGGTAGCTGTGCGATGGCTTCAAAGTAGTAACA
>NZ_JBEOOG010000549.1:0-242 GCF_040308965.1 Pseudoalteromonas sp. MER144-MNA-CIBAN-0113 | reverse complement strand
GCCAAGTACAGGCCACGAAAACCCTCCCTCAGTCCAAAATGGGTCCTCTGCGTTAAATAATACAGGCAGCCCTAAAGCAAGCGCGGTAAATATAAATACCTCAGCCCATATTTGTAGCTCAGGAACGTCTCTTGGTCTAAGGAAATGTGTTTTCACTCACTAACCTCTATATAAGAAATTAAATCGGCAATCACATCTTGTGCTGTTGCTGCAATGCTATCGCGGCCCCAACCACTTTTAGC
>NZ_JBEOOG010000548.1:0-242 GCF_040308965.1 Pseudoalteromonas sp. MER144-MNA-CIBAN-0113 | reverse complement strand
CGTTTATTAGGAGCAAACAATGAACAAGCCTGATGAGCCGTTTGATCAAAAGCTCACACAACATTACAAAGAGCGAAAAGCGCGCACTACACTTACAAGTGATCAGCAAAAAGTGCTACTTAATAAAGCCACGCACACTAAGCCTAAAAAAATCGGCTTTACGCTACAGCTAATCAGCCTAGCCTGCGCACTGGGTGTGTTTGCATTTATTGTGTTTGATAATAACAACATAATAAATACAG
>NZ_JBEOOG010000547.1:0-242 GCF_040308965.1 Pseudoalteromonas sp. MER144-MNA-CIBAN-0113 | reverse complement strand
GCGCGTAAGTGCGTTGAGTATTGCGAGTCAAACCTTGCTTGAACAATTAAACGTATGGCCACACATAGTTGCTTTGCGTGCTAGTGCCTATACCCATATGGATGTGCGCGATGCAGACAGCTTTGGCAAAATAGCTTTTAATAGTGAGCAACTAGAGCTTGATCATTTAGGTCATATAGTTGAAAACGATATTATTTGCTACGCGCTTATAAAGGAGCTGGAGCAGCAGCCAAATGCTACGC
>NZ_JBEOOG010000546.1:0-242 GCF_040308965.1 Pseudoalteromonas sp. MER144-MNA-CIBAN-0113 | reverse complement strand
AGTAAGTACTCTATAACCTCTTCTGTAGACTCAAATTCGACAGGGGGCTTGCTGCGCCCCGTGAATCGCATTTGGGCCCAATAAGCTTGTATTCTAGATTCAGTAAGACCTACCATCCTAGTGTTAAAATTTATTCTAAGCGGATTGCCGACAAATAGGTTAACTGCTTTAAATTGTCTGCTCATAGCTCCGCCCATATAAATATGGCGAATTTGTTGCTTACTAAAAGATAAGTTTTTATC
>NZ_JBEOOG010000545.1:0-243 GCF_040308965.1 Pseudoalteromonas sp. MER144-MNA-CIBAN-0113 | reverse complement strand
CACGTACTATTACACTTACAGCGCTTGGGGTTACAAAAGAGCAATTACCTGAAATCTCTATGCCTACCATTGATGGCATACGCAGCTACCCTGATAAAAAAGAAAATAACAATGCAGTACGTGACGGACGTGTTGTATCACAGCAAACTGCATCGTATGCATTACTGCCGCAAAAACCAGGTACTTACACTTTACCTAAAATACAGCTGCCTTGGTTTAATACTAAAATGAACCGTATTAGCG
>NZ_JBEOOG010000544.1:0-243 GCF_040308965.1 Pseudoalteromonas sp. MER144-MNA-CIBAN-0113 | reverse complement strand
CCCATATTAAGTGCAACACTTGACGCTGATAGAGCCTTTCCACCCATTTTTTTAAATACTTGCCTACCAGGGTGATTAATT
Source organism: Pseudoalteromonas sp. MER144-MNA-CIBAN-0113 (assembly GCF_040308965.1). Classification (NCBI taxonomy): domain Bacteria; kingdom Pseudomonadati; phylum Pseudomonadota; class Gammaproteobacteria; order Alteromonadales; family Pseudoalteromonadaceae; genus Pseudoalteromonas; species Pseudoalteromonas sp. MER144-MNA-CIBAN-0113. The sequence goes on along the minus strand of NZ_JBEOOG010000544.1, from coordinate 162 downwards.
TGCATCACCACTTTGCAATTATTTTGCTTTGATAAACGAGCAAGCTCTGCAAAGGCAGTAATATCGGTACTTTGCTCAAGCACTAGGCCACCTGGGCCTGTCATCGCTAAATGATCAACCATTACATTGCCAGTAATAATTAGCCCTGTACCGCCTTTAGCC
>NZ_JBEOOG010000543.1:0-243 GCF_040308965.1 Pseudoalteromonas sp. MER144-MNA-CIBAN-0113 | reverse complement strand
GAAATAATCCTTCGCTAGCGCGTTTGCGAGAGAGCACGATAGAAGCCGATAAATGAGAAAATGTATGAACTGCGGCCGGATCGGTAAAATCATCGGCAGGTACATACACCGCTTGAATAGAAGTAATAGCACCATTTTGTGTATTGGCAATTCGCTCTTCTAAGCCGGCAAGCTCTGTGCCCATAGTAGGCTGATAACCAAGCCTTGAAGGCATTTGCCCCATTAAGCCCGATACCTCAGAGC
>NZ_JBEOOG010000542.1:0-243 GCF_040308965.1 Pseudoalteromonas sp. MER144-MNA-CIBAN-0113 | reverse complement strand
CGTAATACTGCGACGCAGGCTGTTTTAATAGTACTTTTACTTGGGCGTTAAATGCCGCTAATTTATTTGCGTTTGGTGTAAAAACATAAGGGTTATTATCAAGTTTTCCATCGGCTTGCTCACCTGTAATTTCAGTGCCTAGCGCTTGAATAACCATATCAGCAAAGTGATCGCGGCTAGCACTTACAAGCATACTTTGCTCATCAAGTGAAAACTTTAAAAACCATACATAAGGTTCTTTAC
>NZ_JBEOOG010000541.1:0-243 GCF_040308965.1 Pseudoalteromonas sp. MER144-MNA-CIBAN-0113 | reverse complement strand
ACATTTGGTTACGTCAAAAAGTAGCTGAAGTAGCTGAAGAGCTAAAATAACTTTATTACACAATATAATGTAAAAATTGCTAGGTTAATTTTTTGCCTGTTAACTTAGCATCTTACTGAAAAAAAATTAAACCAATAAAATCAAATAACTACACAACCATTGAAACGTGGAACATACATTGCTTTTATTAAATTGAACTATACATTCATTTAATTAAAGAGGTCATTATGAACACCCATCAAG
>NZ_JBEOOG010000540.1:0-243 GCF_040308965.1 Pseudoalteromonas sp. MER144-MNA-CIBAN-0113 | reverse complement strand
CATGTTATCTTGGCTTTGAAGGCGTAAACTTTCGATATCCGTGCCATCACTTTTCCAGACTTTATGGTATTCCTCTACAAGCCAACGGTGCTCATAGTAGGTGATGATAGCTAAGGCGTCTTCTTTGCTGGTGACTGGTTCACTGGTTAATAAGTGCCAGCTTAAATCGTTCTCAGCGTTTCCTCGCTCTGCACAGCCGACATAGTAAACTGGGAGAGAGTGTCCTTTTTTATTGTAAGGCAC
>NZ_JBEOOG010000539.1:0-243 GCF_040308965.1 Pseudoalteromonas sp. MER144-MNA-CIBAN-0113 | reverse complement strand
GCTGAAGGGGCAGTCAGATTCTGAATCTCATGAAATAGATCGTGAAATTTACTTAGAATTTGAAGCTGGTGAAAAATTATATTTCTCTTGGTGTAACGAACCAGTTCAATATTGTATTGGGTTTAAATCTGAAAGGTTCAACGACAATGAACCTGATCATGTTATTGATGCAACTAACTGGAAAGTTTGGCGCGATTTAATCGGGCAAGATATAAGTTTTGTGTTTACTGATGAGTCACATCA
>NZ_JBEOOG010000538.1:0-243 GCF_040308965.1 Pseudoalteromonas sp. MER144-MNA-CIBAN-0113 | reverse complement strand
GGTTTAGGGCTTGCGATTACAAAACATGTACTAACGCGCCACGATAGTAAATTAAATATTAGCAGTGAAGTTAACAAAGGTTCGTGTTTTTCTTTCGAATTTTCAATAGATAAGACAGTTTCGCTAGCTAAGTAATTAGGCTGAAAAGCAAAGTCATAAAAGTGTCATTTAAGAGTAATGTAACTGTCATGTACTCACTTTAGAGTGGGCAGCAGTTAGAAAATGGGACGAACAAACCGGAGA
>NZ_JBEOOG010000537.1:0-244 GCF_040308965.1 Pseudoalteromonas sp. MER144-MNA-CIBAN-0113 | reverse complement strand
AGCTAAACCAGCTGCAAAAGCGAGTGTGCCTGTAAAAAAACCAGAACCTGTAAAAGCACCCGCTTCTAAACCGGTAGAAAAACCGGTTGCTAAAGCAGCGCCAGCAACGCCTAAAAAATCAGCGCCACCAGCAGCAGAGACGACAGTTCGCGTAGATACAAAACGACTTGACCAAATTATGAATATGGTTGGTGAGTTAGTACTTGTGCGAAATCGTTTGGTTAGTTTAGCGACTAACTCAGAC
>NZ_JBEOOG010000536.1:0-244 GCF_040308965.1 Pseudoalteromonas sp. MER144-MNA-CIBAN-0113 | reverse complement strand
AAGCTAAACTCATTGAGCGTGTTAAATCAGGTGATCAAGGCGCATACACAACGCTTTATGAGTTACATATAAAACGAGTCTACGGTTTATGTCTACGCTTATTAGCGGACCAAGCGCATGCTGAAGATGCAGCCCAAGAAGTGTTTGTACAGGTATGGCGTAAAATAGCGCAATTTGACGGTCGCTCGCAGTTTTCTACTTGGCTTTACAGCGTTGCCAGTAATGTTGCGATTAACTACTTACG
>NZ_JBEOOG010000535.1:0-244 GCF_040308965.1 Pseudoalteromonas sp. MER144-MNA-CIBAN-0113 | reverse complement strand
ATACAGCATCGAGTTACTCACTCCCTGTGGAGCAAGTTCAAAAATTACATGATAACGCTCTGAGTGTAAGCAGAGAATATCCTAGGAAAGGTAAAAAGCTGCCCTTAATTCCTAACTTCCCAAGTTTAGATAATACTAAAGATGACTTAAAAAGAGTTTCTTCACAAAAAGCATTTTATTATTTATGTCAGAAATTTGATACTTTATTAAGTCAGAAAAATGTAACTCTTAGTGAAGCATTTGA
>NZ_JBEOOG010000534.1:0-244 GCF_040308965.1 Pseudoalteromonas sp. MER144-MNA-CIBAN-0113 | reverse complement strand
ATGGTTTTGAAGCCATAGAAAAGCTAACCGAAAATAGCTACGACATTGTTCTTATGGATATTCAAATGCCAAAAATGGATGGACTCAAAGCAACAAAAGTAATTCGTCGTGATTTAGAGTTAATTGATTTACCCATAATAGGGCTATCGGCGAACGCCCATGACGAGGACGTTAAAAAGGCACTAGCCTGTGGAATGAATGGTTATATTACCAAACCTATTGATGCAAATACGCTTTTTAAAAC
>NZ_JBEOOG010000533.1:0-244 GCF_040308965.1 Pseudoalteromonas sp. MER144-MNA-CIBAN-0113 | reverse complement strand
ACTTATTGTATCGCCACCATTATCACCACCTGGGTTAGTCACTGAATTGTCTACACTGTTATCAACTGTAGTCGGTGTAACGTTAATATCACCACCGCCACAGCCTGCTAAAGTCATTGCAGTAGCCACTAGACTAACCTTAAATAAGCCAGATAATGTCATTGTTCACTCCGTTAAAGTATTTAATTATTTTGTTAGCGCATTAAGTAATAACTTAAGTCACTTTAAGGCACGACACTCATGC
>NZ_JBEOOG010000532.1:0-244 GCF_040308965.1 Pseudoalteromonas sp. MER144-MNA-CIBAN-0113 | reverse complement strand
GAGATATGCTGAGCGCCGAAGTTAAACATCCACTTTACTTTGAAGGCTGCCACCCTATTATCGCAAGGCAGTGTAAACAAAAAAAATTACCTTATCCTGCACTTCATGAAAACGGCGAAATAGTCGCTGACGAGCAATTTTGGCAAGCTTTAAAACATACTTGATGGACTAAAGCTCTGTAAGTACACTTAGCCTACTCACAAATAATAAGATTGATACACTTTGTCTAAACCTAGCTTAAATC
>NZ_JBEOOG010000531.1:0-245 GCF_040308965.1 Pseudoalteromonas sp. MER144-MNA-CIBAN-0113 | reverse complement strand
ACTTAGCAGCGAGCTATCATGATTAATTAAGTCACAGTCATATTCAAAAGCATGGTCACTATCAAGTGTATTTGGGTAAAATAGGCCTTGAGTTGTAGCACTGCTGTTTATTGTATCTGCGTCTGTTTGATCGCCTAAACCGTTTGCAATTAAATTTCCATTAAAGTTTATAACAAACGCATTTTTGGTTAGGCCGTATAGTACCGGCGCATTCGCTGCGGTTAACTCATCACAATCACTTGTTG
>NZ_JBEOOG010000530.1:0-245 GCF_040308965.1 Pseudoalteromonas sp. MER144-MNA-CIBAN-0113 | reverse complement strand
ACACATCTGCTTTGTATAACTTTTCTGGGCCGTGGGTGTCGGGGTCTCACGGGTGACCCCCCGCCCCCCCCCCCCCCCGCCCCGCCCCCCCCCCGCCCCCGCCCCCCCCCCCCCCCCCCACCACACCCCCCCCCCCCCCCCCCCCCCCCCCGGCCTCACAACCCGCTGTACGGCGTCTCCCTAAGCAGCCCGGTTGTGCCGAGGACTATCGCCAACTTAAACCCCAGATTGGTGAAGTTAACAGC
>NZ_JBEOOG010000529.1:0-245 GCF_040308965.1 Pseudoalteromonas sp. MER144-MNA-CIBAN-0113 | reverse complement strand
CGGGTATTCAGTATGATACTGACGGTAAACAAATTATTCAGTCTAACGTAACGCTCGACTATAAAGGCGACGATAATGAGCTAGTTCAATTGAACCATCGGTATTCAGATGATGTCTCAGGTAATGCAATTGAACAAACAGGCTTATTTACAAGCATTCCAGTGAGCGACGAATGGCAGTTTATTGCAAGCTATCACCGCGACCTTGAAAATAACCGCAGTATCGAAGTATTAAGCGGACTACAG
>NZ_JBEOOG010000528.1:0-245 GCF_040308965.1 Pseudoalteromonas sp. MER144-MNA-CIBAN-0113 | reverse complement strand
AAATAGCACCGATCAAATAGGGCTTTTGAATATAGTAAGCGAGGTTTTATACCTCGCTTTTACTTTTAGTTCTTTATTATTTTAACTTCTAAGCTGTCCTCTAAAAGCGCAGCGCCTCTAAACCTCTTTGTGAATAACAGCCCTTAAAATATGAATGCACAAAGAGAAGAAAAAGAGGAGTAAATGAGCAGACAAAGTCCACTTTTTTAAGCTATATGATATTTCACCATCGAGGCGCTGTGCGT
>NZ_JBEOOG010000527.1:0-246 GCF_040308965.1 Pseudoalteromonas sp. MER144-MNA-CIBAN-0113 | reverse complement strand
AACGATATAGGCCTTGATAGAGGTCAGCTTGGTAATACTCACCTTGTGCAGTTTGAGCGTTTTGGCGACAAAGTAATGCTGCGGGCTGTAAATACTTACTATCGTGCTAACACAAGTAACAAGGCCGAACAGCAAAGTATTAAAGAAGCGTTTGCATCAAGTATACTTGCTGGTTTTAAAGTAGTCGCAGAAGATAAAGCCACAGCACTTATTGATTACACGCCTTATTTATTAAGTGATGTACAT
>NZ_JBEOOG010000526.1:0-246 GCF_040308965.1 Pseudoalteromonas sp. MER144-MNA-CIBAN-0113 | reverse complement strand
GTATCATAAAGTTTAAAGGCGGCTTCGCCAGAGAGGGTATCGCCGTCTTGTAAGCCTTCAAGTTCGCTGGCAAGCAAGCGTAAACCCTGTGCCAATGTCTTGGCAAACTGCGCTTCTTCTTTTTGAATGGCGTTTTCGATGACGCTTTGTTTGTCTTTTAGCTCTGGATAGGCAGTGCCCATTTCAGCGACCAGTGGCGCGACCATCTTATAAAAGAAATCACTATCAGCGCCCAACTTATTACCA
>NZ_JBEOOG010000525.1:0-246 GCF_040308965.1 Pseudoalteromonas sp. MER144-MNA-CIBAN-0113 | reverse complement strand
GAAGAAGGTTGAGCGTTTGAAATTGGACTCACAAATTGAAAAACAAGAAATAAAAATAAGATATTAGTTTTCATGTTTCTCATTGTGTAATCAAGGTAAAAGTCTTTTAATGGTAAGTGTTAACGACATGCATATCAATTAAATAAAATGTAAATACCACCATAATTTAACATATTTACTAATACTATTTCATTTTATTGCTTAATGACGATATTCATTGATAGTTCTGGGTTGCCCTCACTACAC
>NZ_JBEOOG010000524.1:0-246 GCF_040308965.1 Pseudoalteromonas sp. MER144-MNA-CIBAN-0113 | reverse complement strand
ATGGTAGAGTGTTGCAAATGATGGTCGGTGTGCTGCTGGAATAGATGCGCAGTGGCCAACAGCTTGCTTTCTTGCCAATACTGACCGATCAATTGTAAGCCAACAGGCAAGCCTTCAGACGTCAGACCAACAGGCTGACTGAGCGCTGGTAGACCGGCTAAGTTAACACCGATGGTATAGACATCGCCCAAATACATCGTTGCAGGGTCAAGATCTTCAGCGAGCTTATAAGCAGCGGTTGGTGCC
>NZ_JBEOOG010000523.1:0-246 GCF_040308965.1 Pseudoalteromonas sp. MER144-MNA-CIBAN-0113 | reverse complement strand
TCTGTAGCTCAGCTGGTTAGAGCGCACCCCTGATAAGGGTGAGGTCGGTAGTTCAAATCTACTCAGACCCACCACTTCTTCTTAATACTTCGTTGTAAGCTTCGTTGTTTAGTAAACTAAACGGCCTCAACTTACGCCTTATCTTAAAAAGAAGTCGGTATACAAACAGTAAGACCAGCATATGTGGGGCTATAGCTCAGCTGGGAGAGCGCCTGCCTTGCACGCAGGAGGTCAGCAGTTCGATCC
>NZ_JBEOOG010000522.1:0-246 GCF_040308965.1 Pseudoalteromonas sp. MER144-MNA-CIBAN-0113 | reverse complement strand
GGATCGAACTGCTGACCTCCTGCGTGCAAGGCAGGCGCTCTCCCAGCTGAGCTATAGCCCCACATATGCTGGTCTTATTGTTTGTATACCGACTTTGTTTCCAGACAAGGCATGGTACAACGACGTTTAGTTCACTAAACGAGGCGTGCCATAACGAAGTATGGGAGCAAAGTGGTGGGTCTGAGTAGATTTGAACTACCGACCTCACCCTTATCAGGGGTGCGCTCTAACCAGCTGAGCTACAGA
>NZ_JBEOOG010000521.1:0-247 GCF_040308965.1 Pseudoalteromonas sp. MER144-MNA-CIBAN-0113 | reverse complement strand
ACACTACCCGACGCTTTTGCTTCGTTAATCGCTAATTTAGCAGCATCAAAATAACGGCGTACATCGTCGTAATCTCTATTTAACGGACCCGTTGGCGCAAGTACAACGCGTTTGTTTTCAATCACTAATAAAGTAACTTGTTTACCAATACGAGAATCAACTTTTGCTTGGTCTAAAATAGCATTACGTAATGAGTTATTTGGTAATAGAGAAAAGTCATCACTAATAATAATAAGCGCATCATGAG
>NZ_JBEOOG010000520.1:0-247 GCF_040308965.1 Pseudoalteromonas sp. MER144-MNA-CIBAN-0113 | reverse complement strand
GTTTAAGTAGCTGCTTTGAGAGTAATGTTCTACTACAAACTTACCGCGGTTAGCTGCTGCTAAGTAGGCTTCACGTTCATAATAGTAAGTGGCCACTTTTAGCTCATACCTTGCCATACGGTTTAACAACCACACTAAACGACGTTTTGCCTCTGGGGCGTAGTCACTTTGTGGGAAACGCTTAACCAAGGTTGATAAATCGGTAAAGGCCACACGTGTACGGTTAGCATCGCGGTCAGCTCTATCA
>NZ_JBEOOG010000519.1:0-247 GCF_040308965.1 Pseudoalteromonas sp. MER144-MNA-CIBAN-0113 | reverse complement strand
AAGCAAATAAAGTAGTACTTGATGCTTATCAAAATGTGTTTAAAAAAACGGGCGGTATATTACTACGTAACCGAATAGAGCACGCACAAATTGTAACGCCTGAGGATATCCCTCGCTTTAAAGCGTTAAAAATAATCCCTTCAATGCAGCCAGTACATGCCACATCTGATATGCATATGGCAGAGCAACGCTTAACTGAAAAACAATTAAGCGGTGCCTATGCTTGGCAAACATTTTTAAAGCAAGG
>NZ_JBEOOG010000518.1:0-247 GCF_040308965.1 Pseudoalteromonas sp. MER144-MNA-CIBAN-0113 | reverse complement strand
GCGTGATATCAGAGCGCTTAGAAAGTTACCAGCATGTACGTTCATCGATACTGAATTTTGGCATATTGGACTTTGTAGGACTAAGTAGTGCCAATCCTGCAGACTGTGATTATATCTGCCGACAAATCGCGCAGACGGTCGAGCAGCAAGACAGTCGTCTGCAGAATGTCAGAGTATCGCTAGATATTGGCGCGGTAGATGTCAATCAGCTGTGTTTTTCTATCGAGGCTTTGCTCAAAGTTTATCC
>NZ_JBEOOG010000517.1:0-247 GCF_040308965.1 Pseudoalteromonas sp. MER144-MNA-CIBAN-0113 | reverse complement strand
AGCCAGTTGCTGAAGATGGTGAGTCACAAGGGCGCTTGCAGATTCGCGGGCATTGGGTCATTGATGATTATTTCACTGAAAATAAAGATGCCATCACTGCCGATGGCTGGTTTGATACCGGTGATATCGCTACGATTGATGGCGATGGTTATATGAATATCCGTGACCGCTCAAAAGATTTGATCAAATCAGGAGGCGAGTGGATATCTTCTGTGGAACTAGAAAACATCGCTGTGGAGCACCCAGA
>NZ_JBEOOG010000516.1:0-247 GCF_040308965.1 Pseudoalteromonas sp. MER144-MNA-CIBAN-0113 | reverse complement strand
ATATACAACTTTGTAAATCATTTTATGTTTTTGCTTTAAAGAGATTTAAAAAGAGGATTTAAAAGGACAGGCACAAAGTATTTGCAAAACTCACATTAGCTACTACTGTTATTATATCCAGTGGTTGTTGGTTTTGTATTTTATGACACGCGCAAGAAAAAATCTCATTGATTTGGCCTCAACATCTTATTATCACTTAATAGCTAGATGCGTTAGGCGAGCTTTTTTGTGTGGTGATGATAAATAC
>NZ_JBEOOG010000515.1:0-247 GCF_040308965.1 Pseudoalteromonas sp. MER144-MNA-CIBAN-0113 | reverse complement strand
GTATCCATTTCTTGTAAGTAAGCGAGTGACGAATATCCTGTACCAAAATCATCAAGGGCAAGCTGCATACCTGATTTTACTATTTCTTTTAAGCGACGTTGCGTTAATGCTTCGGGGTTAATCATTAGGCCTTCAGTTATTTCTGCCACAATTGAGGATGCAGGTAATTTTGCAGCTTTTAGCATATCGTACCATTCATCTATACCACTCTCTGGCGTGGATAACTGCACTGGCGACACGTTTACAC
>NZ_JBEOOG010000514.1:0-248 GCF_040308965.1 Pseudoalteromonas sp. MER144-MNA-CIBAN-0113 | reverse complement strand
AATCAATACCTACAGAGTTAACATCGCCTTCGCCTTTTTCCATTTTTGCATCAAGAGTGAACTTTGCACCCACAGAAAGCGTTACTTTACCTTCTTTAAAAGTAGAAACGCGGATTTTAGGGCCTTGAAGGTCAGCAAGAATAGCAATATGCTTGCCTAATTTTTTTGCAATATCGCGTACAGCTTGCGCACGGTCTTTATGATCTTGGGCAACACCATGTGAGAAGTTTAAACGTACTACATTAGCC
>NZ_JBEOOG010000513.1:0-248 GCF_040308965.1 Pseudoalteromonas sp. MER144-MNA-CIBAN-0113 | reverse complement strand
AAGAAGAAGTGTTAAAACTAAACTTATCGACTATTTTATGAATTATTTCATTGTTCAAACTGGTCAAAGTTGACAATTCTTCAATACTAAAAGAATAACAGTCTATTAATTTTAATTGGTGATGAGCTAATACTAGCATTTGTATTTCTTCTTTTTTCATCGATGAGATGTCAAGCTGACTGTCTGACATCATCGAAGAAATATAATCACTATCGAAACCCATTAACTTACAATAATCAGGAATTAAC
>NZ_JBEOOG010000512.1:0-248 GCF_040308965.1 Pseudoalteromonas sp. MER144-MNA-CIBAN-0113 | reverse complement strand
GGCAAATACCAAGCGGTGAAAAAATTCAAACTTGGCAGGTTACCCCGCGCGAAGGCAGTAAGCCTAAATCGGCGGTGGTGCTAGATGTGACATTTACAGATAACGGTAAGTCGTTGTTAACCGAAAGCTCCAGCGGTATCGCAGAGCGATTTATTATACGAGAGAATAATGAACACAATTGAACATCGCTTAATGGAACTTGAAGCCAAAGTGGCTTTTCAAGACGAAACAATTGAAGTCTTAAATGA
>NZ_JBEOOG010000511.1:0-248 GCF_040308965.1 Pseudoalteromonas sp. MER144-MNA-CIBAN-0113 | reverse complement strand
CCCATATACGATAGCTTCGCTTTAGTAAAACCTCACTCTAGCCTTAAAGGAAAAAAAGTTATATTGGGGCAATATGAAGATGAATATAGGGCAGATAATGAAGACTTCGAGACTATTTTATTGAACGATATAAGTTCATACGCCTCAACCAACGTTGCAGTCGATATTGATAACTTAGCGCCAGGGTATGATATAGGTTCTGGTATTATTACTCTTTATTCACCTTATCGAACGGGTCATGCAATTAC
>NZ_JBEOOG010000510.1:0-248 GCF_040308965.1 Pseudoalteromonas sp. MER144-MNA-CIBAN-0113 | reverse complement strand
ATACAAAAGTACTTACCGATCAATACTCCCCAGCTAATTTACTTAACTTTTAAAATCCCCTAAACCTCACCATTTTTTACAGGTGAGGTTTAGCAAATATTTTGCCACTTCCCGCACCTACGCATATTTACTTAGCAAGCTAAGTAATGATAAAATAGTTAGCTTGCTAACTATGTTGGGATGGCTATGCCTACACAAAAACCTTTTCACGAGACGCTCGATTTAACAGTTATCGGTAATATGGGCCG
>NZ_JBEOOG010000509.1:0-248 GCF_040308965.1 Pseudoalteromonas sp. MER144-MNA-CIBAN-0113 | reverse complement strand
AAAGTGTATGGCATGGATGGGCCTATAAGTGTGTTCTTTAATAATAAAGGCTCAAATAGCGAAGGGTTAAACGATGGTGTTATTAGAGCAAGTGATAATGATGAAGTATGGGCATTTACAGGCATGCGCCGAGGCGGTAAAAATTACTACGGCCTGGATATAAGTGACCCAAAAAAACCTAAAAAATTATGGAATAAGCCAATTGTTGGTGGCTCTGAAGAATTTAAATATTTAGCACAAACATGGTC
>NZ_JBEOOG010000508.1:0-248 GCF_040308965.1 Pseudoalteromonas sp. MER144-MNA-CIBAN-0113 | reverse complement strand
CTATGTAGATAGAGGGCAAGTTGATTTACGCACTGAAGTAAATGGTCCTCTACCTATTGTTAATGCTACTGTGATCACACAAATAGTTGGCTCTGTTAGCCAAATGGCACTCTCTCCTGAAGGCATTTGGCTGGTTAACGATCGTCATTTATTACGCCTTACAAAAAACTCATCAGATTTTTCTAAACTACGTTTAGAGCTTACCGCAAAAATATCTTTACCAGAGCGCTTAGCGCAAACCATAGTGC
>NZ_JBEOOG010000507.1:0-248 GCF_040308965.1 Pseudoalteromonas sp. MER144-MNA-CIBAN-0113 | reverse complement strand
GCTTACTTTTAATACCTAAGCTGGCAAGTAGTTTGGCTTGCTTTAGGGCTTTGTCTTTATTACTTGGCACAAATAGCGGTTTACCATTAAAAAAAAGCGACACTTTTTCATCTGATGTTTTTAATTTAGTAGCAAGCATGGCAGTAACAGCTTTGCTGTCAACGCCCTCAGCAAGTCCTACAAAGGTAACACGAAAGTTGTCGGCCATTTTTTATTCCCTAAGCTTTTATAGTAAAACGAGTATATAC
>NZ_JBEOOG010000506.1:0-248 GCF_040308965.1 Pseudoalteromonas sp. MER144-MNA-CIBAN-0113 | reverse complement strand
CTTAAATACGCTGTATCTGAGGCAATATCAGCATTACCAATACTAACCTGGCTAGCAACTGCGGCTGGTGCCGAATTATTAGTTTCTGATTTTGGAGCCGTTACAGCTGAATTCTCAGCTAATTTTTGCTCTGTGCTAATCGCTTTTTCTTCTTGCACTGGTTCAGCTACAGGCACTGGGTTTCGTTTTTCTTGTTCTTTAGCCCACTCATTCAAAGTCGATAGAGGGCCAGATTCGTTGTCTAATAA
>NZ_JBEOOG010000505.1:0-248 GCF_040308965.1 Pseudoalteromonas sp. MER144-MNA-CIBAN-0113 | reverse complement strand
AGTTCTATGTATGCATTAGCAATAGCGAGAAGTGCTTGAGGCTCAATTGTTTGACTACTTTGTGCTTTTCGCTGATATAAGATAACGGCTGCTTCATATTGTTCTAGCGCTAAGTTTGCATTAATAAGGGCAGTTGTTGTTGCTGGAATATCTTTATATTTTTGATCAAGCTGATTGAGCTTAGCAATTAAGTCACTGCCTGTATAAAACTGGTTGAGGTAGTTATTTTGTAACTGCACATATTGAGC
>NZ_JBEOOG010000504.1:0-249 GCF_040308965.1 Pseudoalteromonas sp. MER144-MNA-CIBAN-0113 | reverse complement strand
ACCTTAAAGGCAGCCAAATGGTTACTTTTAAAGGTGAGCAGTTTTATGTGGTTTACCATCGTCTGCAGCTAGAGCAGCCTTATATAGATTGGTATGTAGGTCTACTTATTCCTACTAGCATGATTGAAGAGCCCGTAAATGCCGCAGTAACCGCAACAACAACTGCAGTAGTTATTATCTTAATTATTATATTAGCCATGATTTTATGGGCTACCCATATGATTTCAAAACCCATCACAACACTTACGC
>NZ_JBEOOG010000503.1:0-249 GCF_040308965.1 Pseudoalteromonas sp. MER144-MNA-CIBAN-0113 | reverse complement strand
GTTACAACCTGGGCGCATGCTAATGCCTGGCGACCTACAAGGCGCGCCATTGTTATTGTTTTTTCCGGTATCGGGTGAAATAAACAGTGACGATGTCGTTGCGGGTTCTAATTTAGCGCATTTAATTAAGCGTTTTAACGCCTATATAAAAGAAGTTGTAAAACCATTTTATAATGAGCATTTTAGGCACTTTGATCGCCAAATTGTACTTGTAGATGTACTTAGTGCATTAAACGAAGGGCACGAAAC
>NZ_JBEOOG010000502.1:0-249 GCF_040308965.1 Pseudoalteromonas sp. MER144-MNA-CIBAN-0113 | reverse complement strand
ATATATTGCAGTTGTATTTTATTTGTAACGAATAAATAAGGTACACTAGTAACGGATTTTGAATAAATGAACTTCAACTGTTTATTTTGCAAAATTTTAAAATAAAAATATAAAAATTTAATTAATAACTACACGGGAAAATTAAATGAAAACTCAATTACGCAAAACAGCTCTTTCACTTGCTATTGCAGCATGTGTTGGTGTAAGTGGCGCTGCAATGGCTAACGAAACGACCTCAGCAATTAAAGG
>NZ_JBEOOG010000501.1:0-249 GCF_040308965.1 Pseudoalteromonas sp. MER144-MNA-CIBAN-0113 | reverse complement strand
CCCTTAACTATTTAAAGGGTTTATTATCGAATAAATTATTCAAATTAGCCGCTATTAGTCTGATTCATTAGCTGACCAAACGGCTTCGAGGGGTCGCGCGCTTGCCAAGATAGCTCAATAACAATAGGAGCGCTATAATGAACAAAATCGGGTAATTACCAAAACGCATGAATGGTGTATTACCCACCCGTGCCTGAATATCACCGCGTAGTACCGTCCGTTCAAACTGCGGGGCACGCTCTACAATAC
>NZ_JBEOOG010000500.1:0-249 GCF_040308965.1 Pseudoalteromonas sp. MER144-MNA-CIBAN-0113 | reverse complement strand
CACTAGGAGGCACCATGATTAATTGGATAGTTTCTTTTTCGGTTAAACGCCGCATGCTGGTGCTTGCGCTTACATTTTTATTTGCTGGATTTGGTGTATACAACATTCAAAATTTAGCAGTAGACGCAGTACCCGATATAACTAACGTACAAGTGCAAATTAATACCAAAGCGCAGGGTTTTACGCCATTAGAGGTAGAGCAACGCATTACCTATTTGGTAGAAACCGCCATGGCGGGCATACCTAAGC
>NZ_JBEOOG010000499.1:0-249 GCF_040308965.1 Pseudoalteromonas sp. MER144-MNA-CIBAN-0113 | reverse complement strand
AACTGATGGTTATATGCTAAGTCAAACACAAACTGATTTTCAGCATCTTCTACATCAACAAACGTTGCTTTTAATACAAGGTTTGGATTAAAGAAGTAACCCGCTGAAAGTTCAATTACATCCGTGCTTGAGCCAAAATCACTATCGAAATTATTGTACTGTGCACCTAATACAAAATCTTCTACAAAATACTCACCGCCAACGCTAGTAACATCTCCAAAATCATTATCACTGTATGCACCATAAACA
>NZ_JBEOOG010000498.1:0-249 GCF_040308965.1 Pseudoalteromonas sp. MER144-MNA-CIBAN-0113 | reverse complement strand
ATTTAAGGTTATACCCATTCGCTTAATAAAGTGATCTATTTTGTGGCAGGAAAAACTTCTCGATAGTAAGGCAAAATTTCTTTATTTAGTTGCTCTAAATGAGAAATTTTTAACGCAGCTAGCGTCAGGTTTAACCCTCAATATGATTAAAGTATTATTGCGTATTAGTATTATACCCACAACTCTGAGATTGGAGTATCTACACGGTAATGATGACTCAGTTGCGCTTGTAAAAGCTCAGCTGTGGCA
>NZ_JBEOOG010000497.1:0-249 GCF_040308965.1 Pseudoalteromonas sp. MER144-MNA-CIBAN-0113 | reverse complement strand
CCATTTGACGATTTAAATATTCGTGATGCACTTGATATGACATTGATATTTGCTGCCGTTGACCAAAATGTGAGTTGGTTGTTTAGCGGCCCCGCCGTTTTAGCTTTAAAAAAGCATCAACAACCAAACAATATTGGATTAAAAGATTTTTTTAAAAACATTAAAACACTCGAAATCTATGATGTTGAAAACATCTACGTGTGTGAAAAGTCATTGCTTGATTATGGTTTAAATAAACATGATTTACTC
>NZ_JBEOOG010000496.1:0-250 GCF_040308965.1 Pseudoalteromonas sp. MER144-MNA-CIBAN-0113 | reverse complement strand
ATATCACCCTATTTTAACGTAAAATACGCGCCTTATGTTTGCACACCAACTGTGCCCTACATCCCCTTATTGTGAGCGGTAATTAAAAACCCGCTATGACACCTAAAAGAGATATAAATGATACGTTTAACCGAAATAAAGTTGCCACTTGATCATGACGAAGATGCAATTGGCCAAGCAATTGTAAATAAACTAAAAATCCAACCAGAACAATTGCACAGCTTTAATGTGTTTAAACGTGGTTATGATG
>NZ_JBEOOG010000495.1:0-250 GCF_040308965.1 Pseudoalteromonas sp. MER144-MNA-CIBAN-0113 | reverse complement strand
ATTTTAAGTTTAGGCATATTTGTTAATTATTGGAGTTATCGTAACTTTAAAGCCATTAAAGAGCGCGATAACTCAAGTATTATGCCTATTGCTCGAGGTATATTTGCGTTTTTATGGTATTACCCTTTGTATCTCGCACTTGCAGAGCACAGCCAACAACAGTTAAACAAAAATAGAGTAATGCCTAACTGGACTGCCTTAACACTCTGGCTAATGATACTCGCCAGCGTCTTTGCTTATCGTATGGACG
>NZ_JBEOOG010000494.1:0-250 GCF_040308965.1 Pseudoalteromonas sp. MER144-MNA-CIBAN-0113 | reverse complement strand
CTGCTACACAAAATGGCCGCGAAGTGGTGATGAGCACCGTGTTCATGTTAATAGGTGAGAACAGTCGCACAGTTGCACAAGGCGTTGGTGAAAAGTTAAAAGAAATCAATGGCAGTTTACCCGAAGGTATAGTTGCAAAAGCCGTCTATGACCGAACTAAACTGGTAGATAAAACGCTAACGCAGATTAAAAGTAAGTACTGACGAGGACTTTAATAAATCACTCGCTACAGAGCTGCGCGCTCTTTTAA
>NZ_JBEOOG010000493.1:0-250 GCF_040308965.1 Pseudoalteromonas sp. MER144-MNA-CIBAN-0113 | reverse complement strand
ACTTCTAAGAACTCTAGCGACTTTTGTGCCTCGGCGCTATTACGTTCAACATTGCGGCGTACATAAATAGCGGCTACTTTATCAAGCACTTTTTCAGCGTAGCTTGGTTTAGTGCTTTGTAAGCTTAAGTTAATTATGCCTGAGTCTTTACCTTTTTCGCTTGCGCCAATTGCAGCTTGCAAATCTAAAATAGTATTTAAGCGATCTTTACGGGTAATTGTAAACTCTGTACCCGCGCGTGCATTTAAAG
>NZ_JBEOOG010000492.1:0-250 GCF_040308965.1 Pseudoalteromonas sp. MER144-MNA-CIBAN-0113 | reverse complement strand
ACCTAAAGTTGTTTGCACAAAGTTATTACAACGCCATGACCGCCACACAAGCACCTAACGCAGGTGCTAAAGAGCTTGAGGCTTACCTTGCATTGTTAACCGATGATATTGGCAATCAGCACATTCCGTATCAACCGGATGACTCACGTACTCCTGATGGTAAAAAGCAGATGCGCAAAGGTATGAGTTTTTACTTAGGTGCGCACACGTTGTTTGAAAGCACACTGCTTAATATATTTGTGTTTAACGA
>NZ_JBEOOG010000491.1:0-251 GCF_040308965.1 Pseudoalteromonas sp. MER144-MNA-CIBAN-0113 | reverse complement strand
CGATAACTGATGCGGGAACCTGTCAGCACAGCCAATTAAATGTACCAGCTTAAGCATTTCATCAACGCGTTGCTGCTTTTGAGCTTTACTCATTTTACTAAGCCCAAATGCGATATTATTTGCCACCGTTAAATGCGGAAACAACGCATAGTCTTGAAACATCATGCCGATGTTACGATGCTCAGGTGAGACAAAAGATTGCTCATCACTCACTAATTTACCGTCTATAAAAATAGACCCTTGCTTAGCTT
>NZ_JBEOOG010000490.1:0-251 GCF_040308965.1 Pseudoalteromonas sp. MER144-MNA-CIBAN-0113 | reverse complement strand
CTATTACCGAAGGTGGTTACAACTTTAACCCTGCAACGGGCGAGTTTGATTACAGTAATCCAGATATTATTAACGACATTAATAACCCGAACGACCCAATTACAGCGTTTGGTTACATTTCTGCTGCGTTAAAACTGCGTAAAGAGCAAGGCTTAGGCGCGTTTACAGTACAGTCGTGCGATAACATTCATCACAACGGTAACGTAACACGCAAAATGCTTTTAGCCTTTGCTACAGAGCAAGACAAAGAC
>NZ_JBEOOG010000489.1:0-251 GCF_040308965.1 Pseudoalteromonas sp. MER144-MNA-CIBAN-0113 | reverse complement strand
CTATTATAATCTGACTCTTTTTTGTAATGCTCAACGCCAGCGATTAGCTTATGCGTACCGGGTACACCAGCGAAAACACTGCTATCAATCAAGCTGGTATTTTGAACTTTAGCGCCCGTGGTTTTAACCTCAGCATCAAACTCAAAGCCTGGGTTTTTAATATAGTCAGAGTCACGCAAAATTTGCGTTTTTGATTGATAAACATTGGTATCGACATCTATCAAGCGATTGACTGGGTTGTAGGTATAATC
>NZ_JBEOOG010000488.1:0-251 GCF_040308965.1 Pseudoalteromonas sp. MER144-MNA-CIBAN-0113 | reverse complement strand
ATCACCTACTTTTTCAATTAGAGCAGCTTCAACATGTGAATGAATGTCTTCTGCACCTGAAGTAGCAACTGATTGTGGATCAGCTTTAACTTCTTCAAGTAGCTCATTTAATGCAGCAACTAATTTTGTATGCTCATCACTTGAAAGTACATTTACCTGTTCAAGTGCACCAGCCCATGCCACAGAGCCAATAATATCTTGCTCTGCTAACTGGTAGTCAAAGGGAAGAGAGTCGTTAAATTGCTTAAACG
>NZ_JBEOOG010000487.1:0-251 GCF_040308965.1 Pseudoalteromonas sp. MER144-MNA-CIBAN-0113 | reverse complement strand
AGCCAATATTGACTGGTCTATGAGCGCGGTGCAAATTGAGCGTAACATTCGCGCGTTTAATCCGTGGCCGGTATGCTTCACCCAAATGGGGGGGCAGCCTGTAAAAATTTATCAAGCACATGTTGTAGAGCAATCAAGCAACCAGCCTGATAATAACGGGCGCGTTCTATCGAGCGACAAGCATGGCGTTATTGTGGGTTGTGGCGAACATGCTTTATGTATTACGCAATTACAACCACAAGGTAAAAAAC
>NZ_JBEOOG010000486.1:0-251 GCF_040308965.1 Pseudoalteromonas sp. MER144-MNA-CIBAN-0113 | reverse complement strand
ATACGCAGTAACACTTTATCAGTTGGCGATAACATACTTAAAGAAAGTGCTATTACGTCCTGACGCTTGCGTACCTTTAGGTGTTTAAGCTCATCTAATTGGCTTGAAAAAAATGTAAACATATCAAATCGACTTTTTAATTAATAAACGGCCAATAACTATAATAAATAGTGTTAGTGAGAAAATCCCAAATATAATTTCCATCCAAGCAGGCATGCTCAAACCAACAAATTGCCAATCTATATTTCCAC
>NZ_JBEOOG010000485.1:0-251 GCF_040308965.1 Pseudoalteromonas sp. MER144-MNA-CIBAN-0113 | reverse complement strand
AATTGCGTCAGCTAAAACGCGCGCAGACAAAGTAATTGAATTACTTAATGACGAGCAAGAATTTAAACGCATTGCTATTTCATCATCAAGCGGCTCTCAAGCACTTGAAGGTGGACAACTAGGTTGGATGGGCATTAACGAAATGCCGTCGTTATTTGCTGAAGCCGTAAAAGGTAAAAAGCAAGGCGCTATTATTGGTCCGCTGCGCTCTGGTGCTGGTTTTCATATTATAAAAGTCCAAGATGTTCGTG
>NZ_JBEOOG010000484.1:0-251 GCF_040308965.1 Pseudoalteromonas sp. MER144-MNA-CIBAN-0113 | reverse complement strand
AAATAAAACACTGCGCCACACCACTGAGGCATTTGTAGAAGACCCTGTTCGAGTACTGCGTATTGCCCGTTTTTTAGCGCGCTATGGCAGTGATTGGCGTATTCACCCAAGTACGTATGCATTAATGCGCGAGCTTAAAAATAAAGGTGAGCTAAATCATTTAGTACCTGAGCGCGTGTGGCTTGAAACTGAAAAAGCACTGGGTGAAAAGCACCCTGAGCTTTATTTTGAAGCACTGCAAGGCTTAGGTA
>NZ_JBEOOG010000483.1:0-251 GCF_040308965.1 Pseudoalteromonas sp. MER144-MNA-CIBAN-0113 | reverse complement strand
ACATAACGCAACACATCAGCAATACTGACGGGGATCATTTGTTTAAAGAAAGGGTTGTTGACAAGTGATTGGGAGCCTTTAACTGGCAGTCGCCATCGTGTGCCACTTCGGCTCTTCATGATCACATTGCGGTTATCACCATTATCAATGTGACGAGCAACATCTTCTAGGGATGTTGTTAAGCGTATTTGTTTTACTTGCAGTAGCTTCTGAATCGGCTGCTTTAGCTTTTCCAATGTTGATGATGCCAA
>NZ_JBEOOG010000482.1:0-251 GCF_040308965.1 Pseudoalteromonas sp. MER144-MNA-CIBAN-0113 | reverse complement strand
GCAATAAAGCAGCTGATGACGCCATCATTTTTTAAACGACTTTCTGCATCGGTTAATGCCTTACGAACAAAGTCACCAACCGTACCACGAATGCTTGGTGCGCTTGTTACTACTTGCTCAGTTGCTTGCGGCTGCTCAGCAGATTGCGCTTGCTGACTACGAACGACACGTGGGTCATTGCTCGCTTGCCCGAACTTCTTAGCTGTCACGTAGCGTTTGGCAAACAATGCGTCATGCGTCAGCTCAAGCGC
>NZ_JBEOOG010000481.1:0-251 GCF_040308965.1 Pseudoalteromonas sp. MER144-MNA-CIBAN-0113 | reverse complement strand
ATGGTTAACTTTACGAAACCCCTTTAGCCAACATTCAGGAGACACCATGACTCAGCTGGTCTGGTTCCGTAACGACCTCAGAGCCGCCGACAATCCGGCCTTGGCCGCCGCCTGCCAGCGTGCTGCGCAATCCTCCGGCGAGTCGGTTGAAGCCTGCTTTATAGTCACCACGGAGCAATGGATCAGCCACGACTGGTCGGCTGCCAAGGTGCGCCTGATGTTAGACCACGCCGATGCGATGGCGCAGGAGC
>NZ_JBEOOG010000480.1:0-251 GCF_040308965.1 Pseudoalteromonas sp. MER144-MNA-CIBAN-0113 | reverse complement strand
TCCTACCTGTAGGCGGGAGTTTACCTCGCGCACTTTCACAACATTTCAAACAGCCTGCGCGGCATAAAGCCCCGCCTTGTATCTCTCTGTAATAGATGATTAGCTATCATTTATTACATCGGAAGTTAGTGAGCTTGTAGCCCCGCCCAGTACTTGATACTGAGCCGTAGATTAAGCGTAAGCGTCCGGCAATCCACACCTAGCTTTTGATATTCCAAGGCAGTAAATCATCGATTTGGCAACCCGGTTTG
>NZ_JBEOOG010000479.1:0-252 GCF_040308965.1 Pseudoalteromonas sp. MER144-MNA-CIBAN-0113 | reverse complement strand
ATTTTAACCGCGCGAATGCCTTTTTGGTTCGGCACTGGCGACGGCGCGCCAATAACTAAATCAACTTTATCTTCAATCAGCACTTCCCAGCTGCCGTTCATTACCTGTTCTTGTACATCTATTTCAATATTTTTATGCTCTACTAAAAACTGCTCTATACTGGTAAATATCGGTTTTATATCAATAATAGAATCCAAAGCAATACGAATTTTTGGCTCCCAGCCGTTCGCAATTGTTTGTGTTTGCTCCGAC
>NZ_JBEOOG010000478.1:0-252 GCF_040308965.1 Pseudoalteromonas sp. MER144-MNA-CIBAN-0113 | reverse complement strand
GAATTAACTCACGCTTACCATATATTTTCTTAGTATCGCGTATTGCGCATTACTTAAAAGTTTTACAGCGTGAAAATATTGGTTCAAGTAAACCTCGCCATGAATTAGAGCAGCAGCTTAATGATTGGCTTGGCGCATTAGTAACTAAAATGAACAACCCTGATGAATCTCTTATTGCTACGCATCCACTAAAAGATGCAAAAGTGACTGTAGCAGAAATTCCAGGTAACCCTGGTTACTACAGAGTAAGTA
>NZ_JBEOOG010000477.1:0-252 GCF_040308965.1 Pseudoalteromonas sp. MER144-MNA-CIBAN-0113 | reverse complement strand
GATATAGATATTGCAGAAGAGCCTAATGACTTTGGTGGCGAAGATCGTGACTTTTCATTTCACAACGATTTTTCAGGTGTTGAATTTGACTTACTAGGTCTATATGGCACACCAAAAGAAAACGCAAATTTAACACTGCGTTTGGGTAATATTGGTGTCTCACCATTTCAATTTAAAGGCTTTCAAGACGGCGCAGATAACCAAAGTAATGCACTTATTGGTAATGGTATTACCGATTACGCAACCGCAGAA
>NZ_JBEOOG010000476.1:0-252 GCF_040308965.1 Pseudoalteromonas sp. MER144-MNA-CIBAN-0113 | reverse complement strand
CACCTGCACAAGGACCATGTCGGCGGCATTGCGTCGAATGGCGCGATGACGTTTCCGAATGCCGTCGTGCGGGTGAACGCGGTCGAGGCCGCGTACTGGCTCGATCCGGCCAACAAGGCGCACGCGCCGGCGTTCCTCGCGTCGTTCTTCGATGCGGCCGCCGCGGCGGTCGCGCCTTACGTCGCGGCCGGCCGCTTCAAGACGTTTCGCGGCGATGCGACGCTCGCGCCCGGCATTCGCGCGGTGCCGATG
>NZ_JBEOOG010000475.1:0-252 GCF_040308965.1 Pseudoalteromonas sp. MER144-MNA-CIBAN-0113 | reverse complement strand
CATTTATTGCATTACCTCCAGGTGAAGGCGGCGCCCCGACTCAATCGATTGTTAGATTTAAGCTAATAGATGCGGATGGCCTTGCATCCACGCAGCAACGTATTGATTTCAAGTTAACAGATTCAGTGGGTGCAGCTAAACTGTCGCTTAGAACAAGTGATACAAATAATGAAGGCTTTGTTCAAACAACGGTTGAATCTGGCATAGTGCCTGGTCCATTAGTGGTAAAAGCGTGTTTTATTTCTAAAGAAG
>NZ_JBEOOG010000474.1:0-252 GCF_040308965.1 Pseudoalteromonas sp. MER144-MNA-CIBAN-0113 | reverse complement strand
CATTTACCTATTGAAGTACTACAACCACTCAGTGCCATGCTTGAACACGTTGAAATACCAACATCAATGAGTGAGTTACTTGTTGATTACACACAGACCGCAATTAGTAATAACGATACATTAGCTATAACCGCAGCACTAAGATCAGCTTCAAAAGGTCAAGCTCAAGGGTTATGCGCTCAATTAGTTGATACTGTACTAAGCTCACCAGTGAGGCAAGACTCTGACGTGTTACTAACAATAGCTGGGCGG
>NZ_JBEOOG010000473.1:0-252 GCF_040308965.1 Pseudoalteromonas sp. MER144-MNA-CIBAN-0113 | reverse complement strand
CCAATAGGCGTCTCAAGTTGTTCGCTAACAAGAGTACCTTCTTTGCTAATATCAAAAATAGCACTGGTAAGCATTAGGCGGTCATCAAATAACTGCCATTTTATACCAATCTCTCTTTGCTTAGATGTAACAGCATCTAATTTCATGCCGTTATTTACATCTGTTTCATCAATCAGTGGTTGTAATTAACCAGGTTGTATCATTTGAATGATAATGTGACAGCCACCATTTTACTATCCTTCAAACCAAAGT
>NZ_JBEOOG010000472.1:0-253 GCF_040308965.1 Pseudoalteromonas sp. MER144-MNA-CIBAN-0113 | reverse complement strand
GGGAGGATCCCCTTTCTTAGGCCTGCGTGCATATAACCCAAATGATACCCACGTTTTTTTTGGCCGTACCCAATCTATAGCTACCCTGCTGGAAAGGATATCTAGCCAGGTAAATTACGGTCGTGCTTTTTGCTTAATACTTGGCCCTAGTGGTACAGGTAAATCCTCGCTTGTTAATGCTGGAATTTTACCAAAACTGCTAGATGAGCGAGGCTATAATGGCATCGGTGTTATTTCCTACACCCAGATCGAC
>NZ_JBEOOG010000471.1:0-253 GCF_040308965.1 Pseudoalteromonas sp. MER144-MNA-CIBAN-0113 | reverse complement strand
GCCCAATCCGGTACCACCGGCACCGCTATTTGTTTTGCTGCTTTGTACAAACTTAGTAAAAATATGTTCCAGCTCATCTTCTGGTATCCCGACCCCATTATCGGTAACCTCTATAGTAGCAAGCTTATTATCTGACTCTAAATTTACCCGTATTTTACTTTTGGGCTCGCTAAATTTAAGTGCATGACCTAATACGTTTCTAAGCAACTGATTTATGTGCTCTTCATCACATTGCGCAATTACAGGTAATGGC
>NZ_JBEOOG010000470.1:0-253 GCF_040308965.1 Pseudoalteromonas sp. MER144-MNA-CIBAN-0113 | reverse complement strand
ACGTGCAGCCGCAGGTAAAGACTTAACTCGCCCTGAGCTTTCAGTGCTAGTGTCTTACGCAAAAATGGTATTAAAAGAGTCTTTAGTAAGTGATGAAATTACTGAAAACCCTTACTATCGTCAATTGCTTGTGAAGTCATTCCCACGTCCTCTACGTGAGAAGTTTAACGATGCGATGAACAACCATCCACTTCGTAAAGAAATTATTGCAACTAAACTTGCTAACAGTATCGTTAATGATATGGGTTTAAAC
>NZ_JBEOOG010000469.1:0-253 GCF_040308965.1 Pseudoalteromonas sp. MER144-MNA-CIBAN-0113 | reverse complement strand
CCTTACTACTTTCAAGCCCGTTTGAGCGCCTACTTCCTTATTTCCCGGTAGAAGGGCGTGATTTAAATCCGTTGCTTCAAGATCCGGGCATGATTATTCACCCGCCATTACTCTACATGGGTTATGTAGGGCTATCAGTTGCTTTCTCTTTTGCTATTGCTGCGCTATTAACTGGCAAGCTTGATAACACGTGGGCTAAATGGTCACGTCCTTGGACAATGACTGCGTGGGGCTTTTTAACACTAGGTATTAC
>NZ_JBEOOG010000468.1:0-254 GCF_040308965.1 Pseudoalteromonas sp. MER144-MNA-CIBAN-0113 | reverse complement strand
AACCAATATTTATGTTGAAGCGACGTTCTGTATCGCCATCACCAATAATTGTTCCGCCAATAAATGGCTGGTTACGTGCTTGAATAAAGTCGAAGTAACTAAAGAAACCACCTGCAGCAACACTCATACCCGTTACGTTCATCCATGTATCTGCACTATCGTCAGACTTGTCATAAATAATGCCGTAATCGTTGTAAAATTGAATGTCGGTAACTGGGCCCCAATCAAGCGAGTAATTATAAGCAACGTTAAAG
>NZ_JBEOOG010000467.1:0-254 GCF_040308965.1 Pseudoalteromonas sp. MER144-MNA-CIBAN-0113 | reverse complement strand
AAGTAAGGCCGTAGTCGGTTCTGCACAAGGGTTTATTCCACAGTCGGTTGTTGATGCGCTTAATAGTAGCTATCGCACTGATGGCATAATGTTAAAACAAGCAAGCAAGTGAGATAATTATGTATAGTAAATTATTAAACCGCTTTATCGTTTTTTTTGCTTTAGCTAATTTAACTGGTTGTGCCTTTACTCAAAATAATGAAAGTGCTGAAATGAATGCATCTTCAACCACACAAGTAAATTATGACTTAGCA
>NZ_JBEOOG010000466.1:0-254 GCF_040308965.1 Pseudoalteromonas sp. MER144-MNA-CIBAN-0113 | reverse complement strand
AATAGGCACTGTGCAATTTTGGGCCGATACTACGGTAATAGGCTTATTTGATGCTAATCACGATATGGATAGCGTTGTAGCGCTGTTAAACGCAGATAAATCAGTTGCGCAAAATCTAACATATAAAATAGAACAACTTGAAGACAAAGATTGGGAACGTGAGTGGATGGATAACTTTCACCCAATCCAATTTGGCGAAAGACTTTGGATTTGCCCAAGCTGGCGCGATATTCCTGATCCAGATGCAGTAAACG
>NZ_JBEOOG010000465.1:0-254 GCF_040308965.1 Pseudoalteromonas sp. MER144-MNA-CIBAN-0113 | reverse complement strand
GTACGCGCCATATTAATCAAATTGCGAGTAATATTTTACTTAGTCTATCGTCAGCTTTGCATCTTGAAAACGAAGAGTTATTTATTAGTGCAAGCATAGGCATTGCTTGCGCTCCTAATGATGGTGAAAATACTGAACAGCTTTTAAAGGCAGCCGATCAGGCTATGTATAAAGCAAAAAGTAATGGTCGTAACTGTTTTGAGTTTTTCTCTGCTGACATGCGCGAATATGCACACGCGCGCATGGTGCTATTA
>NZ_JBEOOG010000464.1:0-254 GCF_040308965.1 Pseudoalteromonas sp. MER144-MNA-CIBAN-0113 | reverse complement strand
CTACATTTGTTAATATCCTCTAAGAACTCTGCAAACTTTTTTAACTCATCCGGAGTAAAAGGTGAATGCGCGAATCCAGCTATAAGCATTTGCTGTTGCTGAGATAAACCACTTAACGATACGTTCTCATTGGCTACGTCTGCTAGCTGCCCTAAATTACTTATTGGGTGACCTTTTGATTTAAAAAAAGTATATATTTTACTAACCCAATTTTTTGATATTTTTTTACTACCAGTTTCTAATCCACTTAGATA
>NZ_JBEOOG010000463.1:0-254 GCF_040308965.1 Pseudoalteromonas sp. MER144-MNA-CIBAN-0113 | reverse complement strand
CCACAAAGCTTTTTTAAACTAGTTCGCTCAAGTACGCCTCCTGGTGAGGAAATAAAGTTAATTAATACGCGTCGTCCATACGATGACCCTAAAGTTAGCCGTGTTTATTATCGTTTTATGCAAGAGCGTACAACCATACTTTCTAAAACGCATTTACCACTTGAGCTTAATGAAGCTAAATTACTGCGTTTGTACGAGCAGTTTATTGCGCCAGATTATACAGTTACGCAAATGCCGAGTTATGAGCCTAAGTC
>NZ_JBEOOG010000462.1:0-254 GCF_040308965.1 Pseudoalteromonas sp. MER144-MNA-CIBAN-0113 | reverse complement strand
GTTTATGGGCTATCCCTATTATTTTATTTGCCTGCTTTGCACTTACCATTGCGCTATTAAAAGCCGCGCAACTACTGCGTTTAAGTAAAATTAAAATGCACTCTCAAATGCAATTACAGCAATTTTTTAAAGCTGAAAATAGCAATGAATTTGCAGGCATGCAGCAGCAGTTGTTTAACTTAACGCTGCAAAGCGAAAAAGGCCAAGTACGAGACGATCAATTATTTAATCAGTTAATTCACGATAAACATAAA
>NZ_JBEOOG010000461.1:0-254 GCF_040308965.1 Pseudoalteromonas sp. MER144-MNA-CIBAN-0113 | reverse complement strand
AAGGGGTAAACAAAGCAAACTCATGTTCTAGTGGAATAAAGCTAACCCCAAGTAAGAGCGCAAATAACCCCAGTGCAATCCAATTAATATTACTGTTTTTACTGCTAACATCGTCTGCTACTGTGCCAAGTTTTAATAAAGGCCATATAGCACCTACTGTTGCTGCAGTGATTAAAATCGCTATTTGAGTTCCCATCATTGGAAATAACACCAAGGCAAGTGTACTCATTATCGCAAGTAACTTAAGCGCAGCA
>NZ_JBEOOG010000460.1:0-254 GCF_040308965.1 Pseudoalteromonas sp. MER144-MNA-CIBAN-0113 | reverse complement strand
CGTCACTACGCACACGTAGATTGTCCTGGTCACGCCGATTATGTTAAAAACATGATCACTGGTGCTGCTCAAATGGATGGCGCTATCTTAGTAGTAGCTGCGACTGATGGCCCTATGCCACAAACTCGTGAGCACATCCTACTTTCTCGCCAAGTTGGTGTTCCTTACATCGTTGTGTTCATGAACAAATGTGACATGGTTGATGATGAAGAGCTACTTGAGCTAGTAGAAATGGAAGTTCGTGAACTTCTTTC
>NZ_JBEOOG010000459.1:0-255 GCF_040308965.1 Pseudoalteromonas sp. MER144-MNA-CIBAN-0113 | reverse complement strand
AAGTTATCTCGTGTTTGCAGTGAAAACATACACGGCACAGACACAGCAGTAGCGGTGCCACAAGACGCCACATTATTAAAATACGTCACATTATACTTTTGTGTATAAGGGTTGGTGTTGCGCTTATAACCTTGATAAGAAAAGTTTTCTGCTCGTGCGGTTTCGCCAACAACCATAACTGTTACGCTGGTGTTGTTAGGCGTAATGAGAGTGGGTGTTGCATCTATATTTTTAAATTCCATATTGGTATACAGC
>NZ_JBEOOG010000458.1:0-255 GCF_040308965.1 Pseudoalteromonas sp. MER144-MNA-CIBAN-0113 | reverse complement strand
ACATAGCACCAAAAGGCACGCCTGATTACTTTGGCGCGTTTGCAGTAACGGGCGGCCTAGAAGAAGACGACTTAGCAAATGCGTTTGACGCACAGCAAGACGATTACAACAAAATAATGGTTAAAGCCGTAGCCGACAGGCTCGCCGAAGCGTTTGCAGAATACCTGCACGAAAAAGTACGTAAAGAGTATTGGGGTTTTGCACCAGACGAAAACCTAGCAAACGATGAGCTAATACGCGAAAACTACCAAGGTA
>NZ_JBEOOG010000457.1:0-255 GCF_040308965.1 Pseudoalteromonas sp. MER144-MNA-CIBAN-0113 | reverse complement strand
AGCTAGAGCAAGGATCACAACAGCTACAGGGGGAAGTTTTAGAGCTTGAGCTTGAGACTACACTAGCACAGTTATATCCGCTTGATTTTATTGAACCCGTAAAAAAAGGTGCTAAAGGCGCAGATGTCATACAAACAGTTTGCATGCGCTCAGGTACTGTATGCGGCAAAATAGTGTGGGAGACAAAGCGAGCTGAAAATTGGTCAAATGCCTGGGTCAGCAAACTTAAAACAGATGTACAAAATGCTGCTGGTG
>NZ_JBEOOG010000456.1:0-255 GCF_040308965.1 Pseudoalteromonas sp. MER144-MNA-CIBAN-0113 | reverse complement strand
GGTCCAAACAGCAGTTACTTTTTTCAACCAGGTATTCCAAGTCGTAAGCACCCTATAACACCTGATGAAAATGTTACCTTAACAAAGGCAATTGCCAACTATCATGCAAAAACTTTAGATGAAAACAATGCACTTTATTTTACAGAAGAAAGCTTTGACGATTTTTACTATGGAAAAGGCTCAACTTACCCAGATGTAAATGGCGGCATAGGCATTTTATTTGAACAAGCAAGTTCTCGCGGACATATTCAAGAC
>NZ_JBEOOG010000455.1:0-255 GCF_040308965.1 Pseudoalteromonas sp. MER144-MNA-CIBAN-0113 | reverse complement strand
GTATATATACTTCATCTATTGGATAGCTGCGCCCATTTGATTGAATTACAGGGCAAGCAAAAAACTCAGTGTAGCGCTGGGTATCAAGGGTTGCCGACATCAACATTATGGTTAAATCTTCGCGCAGCGCACTTTGGGTCTCTAACGCAAATGCCAATGAAGTATCGGCTGCAATAGAGCGCTCATGAAACTCATCAAATATCAGTAAATCAACATCGCTAAGCTCAGGATCGTTTTGCAGCATACGAGTAAGCA
>NZ_JBEOOG010000454.1:0-255 GCF_040308965.1 Pseudoalteromonas sp. MER144-MNA-CIBAN-0113 | reverse complement strand
TAGCAATAGGGGTGTCAGCATCGCGGCCAGCTTCAATTAAGCCCTCAGTTAAACGAGCCAGCGAATGCAGACCCATATAAAATACTATGGTTTCGTCAGTATTTAGAAAGTTCTTAAAGTTCTCATTGGGTGAACCAGCTTTTAAGAACCCAGTGACAAAACGCACTGATTGCGAATGATCTCGGTGAGTCAGCGGAATACCAGCATAGCTTGCGGCGGCATTGGCAGCCGTAATACCCGGAACGACTTGATAAG
>NZ_JBEOOG010000453.1:0-256 GCF_040308965.1 Pseudoalteromonas sp. MER144-MNA-CIBAN-0113 | reverse complement strand
TTCTAAAGGTGAGGCTACGGGCGCTATTTATGGCGTGATCAACATGCTTAAAAGCTTGATCAGACAATATGATCCCTCACACATGGTGGTTATATTTGACGCTAAAGGCAAAACGTTCCGTAACGATATGTATAGCGAATATAAGGCAAATCGTCCGCCTATGCCGGATGACTTACGCACTCAAATAGCACCGATACACAGTATTATTAAAGCGATGGGCTTTCCGCTAATTAGTATTGAAGGCGTTGAAGCTGAT
>NZ_JBEOOG010000452.1:0-256 GCF_040308965.1 Pseudoalteromonas sp. MER144-MNA-CIBAN-0113 | reverse complement strand
CCCATAAATGCTTCAATAACACTTTCTGCCGCTTTGCGTGTTTCAGCAAGTACAACACCAATGCCTTGTGTGCCTTCAAGTAATTTAATTACAACAGGTGCACCGCCTACCATTTCTAGTAAGTCTTTTACATCATCTGGTTTGCTAGCAAAACCTGTTACTGGCATACCAACGCCTTTGCGCGAAAGTAACTGAAGTGAGCGTAATTTATCGCGCGAACGAGAAATAGCGACTGATTCGTTTACAGGGTAAACAC
>NZ_JBEOOG010000451.1:0-256 GCF_040308965.1 Pseudoalteromonas sp. MER144-MNA-CIBAN-0113 | reverse complement strand
GAGCATGATGAGTTTGAACTCTATTTTCAGCCAATTTTTACAATTACCACAAGTGAGGTTATTGGTTTTGAAGCACTTGTGCGCTGGCATCATCCTAAAAAAGGATTTGTACCACCTAATGACTTTATACCGATAGCTGAAACTACAGGGCAAATTATAAATCTTGATTTACATTTACTTGATTTAGCCGCTCAGCAGATTTCTAATTGGCACCAGCAAGGTCATCGCTTTTTGAAAGTAACGGTTAATGTATCGT
>NZ_JBEOOG010000450.1:0-256 GCF_040308965.1 Pseudoalteromonas sp. MER144-MNA-CIBAN-0113 | reverse complement strand
AATCAGGGGATTGAAAACTCAATGACACTTTTGCTAATAAAGGTGCAGCTACCATTAATAATATGGCGCCAATCGTTCCGCCTATAAAGGAGGAATAAGCAGCAATTGCCAATGCTTTACCTGCGTGCCCTTGTTTAGCAAGCGGGTAGCCATCAAAGGAGGAAGCTACCGTACCCGCCACGCCAGGCGCATTAATTAAAATAGATGACGTAGAGCCACCAAAAATAGCGCCGTAATAAACACCCGCCATTAAAAT
>NZ_JBEOOG010000449.1:0-256 GCF_040308965.1 Pseudoalteromonas sp. MER144-MNA-CIBAN-0113 | reverse complement strand
ATCATAAATTAGAGGCGTAATACCGGCTTCCTGCAAGGCAATCCATGTGTGTCTACCTATGTAACCCATGCCGCCAGTAACTAAAACTTTCATGTTATTTCTCGAAAAGTGTATTTATATGATAAATACTACTATTAAGGGGGTTTAAAAACAATAGTTATGATTGCTGGGTAATTCAAATAAAAGCATAAAAAACATTCAGCTTAAACACTTACCTGCCTTTTAAAGGAATGCTTTTATATTGACTAACATAGAC
>NZ_JBEOOG010000448.1:0-257 GCF_040308965.1 Pseudoalteromonas sp. MER144-MNA-CIBAN-0113 | reverse complement strand
AATACTGTGGTTTCTAACTCACCTAGCTCTTCAAGCTCACTGATCATATACAGTGGCTCGTTTCCTGTTTTAAATAAATGATGATGAGGTTTAAAGTCTATTTGATAGGTGTTACTACTTGTTTGCTCGTCAAAGCTTTGAGGTTTATTTCCTTGTGTTTCGTTTTTCATTCCAAGTACACGTTCAAATTGTACTTTTAACGAATCTGCCTCGGTTAAATCTGGCTCTTGCTCACCTTGAAGTGCAGCAAGTAAAGC
>NZ_JBEOOG010000447.1:0-257 GCF_040308965.1 Pseudoalteromonas sp. MER144-MNA-CIBAN-0113 | reverse complement strand
ATGCTGCGACTTTTGCAAGTTAAGTAAGGACGTTTGTGAATAGTTAAACAAATAGCTTTGTAAAAGAAGTAATCCAATCAGCGAACACAAAGCTAATATTATTTTTGATTTAATTGAATTTATTATCATTATCGGCTAATCAACTCATACCATTTTTGTAGACTGTAGTCATAGGTTGGCATAACTGTATTCCATACTGCTACATTGCTAAAGCGTTTATGGTAACTACCGCCATTACGTTGTCCACCTGCTTTTAC
>NZ_JBEOOG010000446.1:0-257 GCF_040308965.1 Pseudoalteromonas sp. MER144-MNA-CIBAN-0113 | reverse complement strand
GTTATGGTCACTTAAATTACGTTTGTGGTTATCATCAACGTTTTAAGAAAAAACTAACTGCAAGTATATAGACACTAAATACGTGCTATCTCAAGAGGGGTTTCTAAAAGCTCGCTCTTTATCACCTACAATAATATAGATAATAAAGAGCAAGGTTTACTTAATTTACGTATTAAAAAGGTTTTAAAAAACCTTAGCGTAATTAAACTAATCTACTAGTTGTTATTAGATTGAATCACTAACGTGTACTTTGACGA
>NZ_JBEOOG010000445.1:0-257 GCF_040308965.1 Pseudoalteromonas sp. MER144-MNA-CIBAN-0113 | reverse complement strand
CATTTCACGTACAACAGCACGTTCGCGTACAATACTTGCGTAAGCGTCAATGTTAGCAGCGCTTGGCGTGTTTTTAGCTATTTCTGCTAAATAAGCAAAACCCCCAATTCCTGCAAGTTTATTATTTTTTTCTAAACTTTCAGAAATAGTGATTAAATCTATCGGATCGCCAATCTCAGCAAGTGCCGTCATCGCCTCAAAAATTAACTTGTGCGTGCGGGTATAAAAATCCTGTGATACAACAAGCTCCGCTACGC
>NZ_JBEOOG010000444.1:0-257 GCF_040308965.1 Pseudoalteromonas sp. MER144-MNA-CIBAN-0113 | reverse complement strand
ATCTCAATGTTATCACTTGGATCGAATACACCTTGAACAGTAAACTAGACATCCACTCTAATATAACAAACAAAACTGTGCCACTAAATTCGCCATTCAGATTCTGAATTAATCTTTTTTTGCTGAGTGACTTTTATTTTATCCATTAAATAAGTCATTAACCCTATTAAACCTAAATTACACGCATAGAAATGGCTGCATGATGCAGTTATGATTTATTACTGAATAGTTTAAGTTTTATGCCAGTAGCTTTTCGC
>NZ_JBEOOG010000443.1:0-257 GCF_040308965.1 Pseudoalteromonas sp. MER144-MNA-CIBAN-0113 | reverse complement strand
CGATTTAGATATTGCTTTGAGCTTTCATGGTTTAATGCCGTTATTGGGTTTAGGTAGTACGTTTAAATCGGGTTTGCCTTTGCCTAATCAAGCGTTTTGGCAAGCGTGTAAAATTAACGATGTAAACTTACAAAGCCAATTTTATAGTGAAAGCCATACCCGAGAGCTAAACGCACAATTACGTGATGTAAGTGCACCTGAGCTTTATAAACGTTTAATACATTTACAGCAAAACAAGCAAGGCCATCAGTTAGTGC
>NZ_JBEOOG010000442.1:0-258 GCF_040308965.1 Pseudoalteromonas sp. MER144-MNA-CIBAN-0113 | reverse complement strand
CTACAAACTTTATTTAGCCAAGACGGCGATGATCAATTTGTTGCTTATATTGGTAAGCGTAACGTTGAAGGTGGTCCACGAGAAGATAACCTTGAGCATACGTCATACAGAATCTTAACCGGTATGGAAGGTGAGATTAACGATAGCTGGTCTTACGATATTAGCTATAACTACTCTGCAACAACATCAAGCTCAGTTTATAAAAATGATTTACTTTCGCCGAAAATTGCTCCACGCGTTGGTGCTGTAGGTACAGAG
>NZ_JBEOOG010000441.1:0-258 GCF_040308965.1 Pseudoalteromonas sp. MER144-MNA-CIBAN-0113 | reverse complement strand
CATCTAACCATATCAAATTCAGTACTTAGGCCAGTTAGGGACTCTGACGCTCCTAAAAATAAGTACCCTTTTGGGTTTAATGCTTGTGCAAACTGATTAATAATTTTAGCTTTTATTTCAGGCGCAAAGTAAATAAGTACATTACGGCAAAAAATAATATCAAATTTGCCCATTAACGCGTAAGAATCAAGCAAATTCAGGTGCCTAAAACTAACTTGTTTTTTTATTGTATCGTTTACTTGTGCCATACCATTGCCG
>NZ_JBEOOG010000440.1:0-258 GCF_040308965.1 Pseudoalteromonas sp. MER144-MNA-CIBAN-0113 | reverse complement strand
ATAACGTCGTTAAAAATTTTTATTTAGAACAACTAGATACAAAAATTTTTGCCTAGTTCTAGCGTAATTTTCTTAACGCTAAATAGACCCCATATATAAGCAGATTGGCATTAAGCAAATTGTTATAACTTGAATTAGTTATTAAGTAATTTAAAATTTACTCATGTCTTCTTTTTTCTGAATTAACTCAATTGCATAGCCATCTGGGTCTTTTACAAAAGCAATTTCAGTAGTACCGCCTTTTACAGGCCCTGGTTC
>NZ_JBEOOG010000439.1:0-258 GCF_040308965.1 Pseudoalteromonas sp. MER144-MNA-CIBAN-0113 | reverse complement strand
GAACAGATCTTTACCTCAGATGAAGATGAAAGCGATTATATTGAAGTCCCAGAGCTGACAAACGAAGTTGATGGATTAGATCAGGCTCATAGTCAGTTGTTTGAAAAGCTATGCGCTAAAGCGCAATGGGGTCGCGAAGAGGTAGCCCAAATGTGTAGTGAGCTAAAATTAATGGTCGATGGTGCTATAGAAACCATTAATGACTGGTCATTTGATTTAGTGGATGCACCAGTAATTGATGACGACGGTGATATATAC
>NZ_JBEOOG010000438.1:0-258 GCF_040308965.1 Pseudoalteromonas sp. MER144-MNA-CIBAN-0113 | reverse complement strand
CATAAAAGGCGATTTATGGGCCGTGCATGGCGGTGGCTTTTACGAAGTGGCTAAGTATCAAAATGGGCCTGAAAAAATGCCCCATACCCTGCATTGGTTTAAGTGGGAAGCCTATACAACCTGGATCACCGGTGTTTTATTATTTAGCTTACTTTATTATGTAGGCGCCGATGTTTACCTAATCGATAACAGTAAAAGTGAGCTAAGTAAATTTGCAGCTATTGGCGCATCACTTGGTTTTATTGGCTTAGGCTATGG
>NZ_JBEOOG010000437.1:0-258 GCF_040308965.1 Pseudoalteromonas sp. MER144-MNA-CIBAN-0113 | reverse complement strand
ATTAACCATTTAACGGGCGAAGTAATGCCTGATAAACGTAATGTATTAACAGAAGCGGCTCGTATTGCACGGGGTGACATTAAATCGCTGCTTGAACTAGACGTAACTCAGTTTGACGCATTAATTGTACCTGGCGGTTTTGGCGCTGCAAAAAACTTATGTGACTTTGCAATTAAAGGCGCAAAAGCAAATATTAATGAAGACGTCCTTAATGCTTGTAAATCATTTGCAAAAGAAAATAAGCCTGCTGGTTATATG
>NZ_JBEOOG010000436.1:0-258 GCF_040308965.1 Pseudoalteromonas sp. MER144-MNA-CIBAN-0113 | reverse complement strand
ATGCTACAACGTGCGGGTGACCCATATCAATTTAATATCTTGGATTTACATCGTACTTTGTCGTTGGATTTAGGTGTTTCGGGTGCGCCTGAAACATTTTTAGTCGATAAAAACGGCACTATTTTGTTGCATCACACGGGCGATATAAACCCGCGAGTATGGCGAGCCAAATTTGCGCCAATTATGCAGGAGCTTAAATAATGAAATGGTTACTACTTACGCTTAGCCTTTTTGTAAGCATCAGTGCGTTTGCAGAGC
>NZ_JBEOOG010000435.1:0-259 GCF_040308965.1 Pseudoalteromonas sp. MER144-MNA-CIBAN-0113 | reverse complement strand
ATTTTACCATTAAATGAGAAAAATAAAAAAAAAATAAAAATAAATTCCCCCAATAAAAATAAAAATTAAACTTTATGAATAACTAAAATAACAAAAACAACTTTAAAAAAAATAACAAACAAATAAATATAATAACCAACACTCAAAAGATGGATTATACCAACAGTGCGTAAATCTAAAAAAACGCCTAAAAATTCATTGATTGCAATTATAACTTAAGAACCAATTATACGTTTAATAACAATTGAATTCCAAAAAC
>NZ_JBEOOG010000434.1:0-259 GCF_040308965.1 Pseudoalteromonas sp. MER144-MNA-CIBAN-0113 | reverse complement strand
ATGTTAGGCTATAAAAATATGGAAATAGCGTTAATCATAATCGGAATTATCATAATTTTCGGGCTAATAGGTGAAGTCATTGAAAGGCTAAGAACAGTTAATTGGGCTAGATTTTTTGGTGTGTTACTAGTTGGTGGGGCTCTTCTTGCAGTTATATTTAGCTTCACTGCTGAAGGCGTTTTAGTGATTGTTGGAGCTTATGTACTACTAGTTATAATCTCTTTGATGTTTGGCGTATTTAGCAAGAAAACTGTAAATG
>NZ_JBEOOG010000433.1:0-259 GCF_040308965.1 Pseudoalteromonas sp. MER144-MNA-CIBAN-0113 | reverse complement strand
ATCTAAGAGTGCTTCAATTTTTATTGATTGCATAAACATTTTACTAGCTGACTCTGGTGTGTAACCTTCCAGATAGACTTCATATGCAGAAGTAAAATCATCAATCTTTGTATCAATATTATCTAACTGTAAAGTTTCATTAAACCCACACTCTTTGGCATTATTTATCTCAGTCTGTAATTTTTCGATCGAAGAAAAAAAACTACGCGGCTTTATCTCACCAATTTGAAGTCTTGCATTTG
This sequence comes from Pseudoalteromonas sp. MER144-MNA-CIBAN-0113, assembly GCF_040308965.1. Taxonomy (NCBI): domain Bacteria; kingdom Pseudomonadati; phylum Pseudomonadota; class Gammaproteobacteria; order Alteromonadales; family Pseudoalteromonadaceae; genus Pseudoalteromonas; species Pseudoalteromonas sp. MER144-MNA-CIBAN-0113. Next base: position 17 of record NZ_JBEOOG010000433.1, on the reverse strand, counting down.
ATAAATAACTTCTTAAG
>NZ_JBEOOG010000432.1:0-259 GCF_040308965.1 Pseudoalteromonas sp. MER144-MNA-CIBAN-0113 | reverse complement strand
ATGATGACATCAGTGGCTATTAATGGTCATGCGCCATACCGCCAAGTATTGACTCATGGTTTTACTGTTGATGAAAACGGTCGCAAAATGTCTAAGTCGCTAGGCAATGTTATTTCTCCACAAAATGTGATGAATAAACTAGGTGCCGACATTCTTCGTTTATGGGTTGCCTCTACCGATTACACGGCAGAAATGACTGTGTCGGATGAAATATTTAAACGCTCTGCCGATCGCTACCGCCGTATTCGTAACACTAGCC
>NZ_JBEOOG010000431.1:0-259 GCF_040308965.1 Pseudoalteromonas sp. MER144-MNA-CIBAN-0113 | reverse complement strand
ATGTAAACAATTAAGGCGTTTTTATAAAGGTAAGAGTGTTGTAGATTTCTCGCAAAAACTTGCCGAGAATGATAGCTATAAATTTGCACCTGATATAGCAAACAGCGTTACTGAAAATATTAACACACCTGAATTTTCTAGCAAAAGCCGCCCAGATGCTAAGCCTTTTATAATGAAATTAAGAGATAACTTATGAGTATGAATCAGCTTTTAATTACCGTGTTTCTTGCAATGGTGCTTGGCGCGGTGCTTTGTATGC
>NZ_JBEOOG010000430.1:0-259 GCF_040308965.1 Pseudoalteromonas sp. MER144-MNA-CIBAN-0113 | reverse complement strand
CCGTAACACCGCTTACGAATTTGCGCATTACACAGATTTAATTACCAAAGCTTTTGGGGAACGTGTGCACTCTTACGCCACCTTAAACGAACCTTTTTGTAGCTCTTACCTAGGTTACGAAATAGGCGTACATGCACCCGGCATTGTAGGTCGCGAATTTGGTCGTAAAGCCGCGCACCACTTATTACTGGGTCACGGTTTAGCTATGCAAGTACTTGCTAAAAATAGCCCAAATACTCTAAACGGTATTGTACTTAAC
>NZ_JBEOOG010000429.1:0-260 GCF_040308965.1 Pseudoalteromonas sp. MER144-MNA-CIBAN-0113 | reverse complement strand
ACTTTGGCGTGAAGGTACCACCATTTTTATGACATCGGGTCATGGTGGTTGCCACCCGTTTGGTTTGGCACTTGCCGCTAATAAGCGTGGTTTTAAAAGCGAGGTAATGGTTAATACCACCGAGCCTTTGTTTTTAGATGGCGTACGCAACGAAAACAAAAAAGTGGTACTTGCCACCGTGCATCAACAATTTGTAGATGGTATTGCACAAGCAAATATACCGCTTACACATAAAGATGTAGAGCTTGAGCATATTGAGC
>NZ_JBEOOG010000428.1:0-260 GCF_040308965.1 Pseudoalteromonas sp. MER144-MNA-CIBAN-0113 | reverse complement strand
GTTCTATATCAGAAATATTTAACGTAGTTAGCGTCAGATTTAACCCCTCAAATTGATTAAGTATTATTGCGAATTGGTATTACTCACCATTAACAATTATGCGTAGCATACGACGAAGTGGCTCTGCCGCTCCCCACAAAAGCTGATCGCCTACTGTAAATGCGCTGATGTATTTTGGCCCCATCGCTAATTTACGAATACGGCCAACAGGAATGCTTAAAGTGCCTGTTACTTTAACGGGTGTTAAGTCTGTTGCGCTA
>NZ_JBEOOG010000427.1:0-260 GCF_040308965.1 Pseudoalteromonas sp. MER144-MNA-CIBAN-0113 | reverse complement strand
AGGTGAAATAGAGCTTGAAGCACTGCAACCCGGATCATCTATTATGCCCGGCAAAGTAAACCCTGTGATCCCCGAAGCAGCAGCTATGGTGAGCGCCCAAGTAATTGGTAACGACGCTACAATTACCGTTGCCGGCCAAGCAGGTAATTTTGAGCTAAATGTAATGCTGCCGGTAATTGCTTATAATATTTTACAAAGTATAGAGTTACTCGCCAATAGCGCCCAAGCACTGGGAGATAAAGCCATTGCTAGCTTTACAG
>NZ_JBEOOG010000426.1:0-260 GCF_040308965.1 Pseudoalteromonas sp. MER144-MNA-CIBAN-0113 | reverse complement strand
CAAGAGCTGAACTTTGAAGTATACATAAGTTTAAGTTGCCAAACGTGCCCGCAAGTAGTGCAAGCACTTAACACTATGGCAGCGACAAACAGTAATATTAAAGCCACCATGATTGACGGTGCATTATTTCAAGGTGAAGTAGAAGAGAGAAATATTTTAGCTGTACCGGCTGTATATTTAAATGGCGAACCATTTAGCCAAGGTGCACTAAGCCTTACTGACATACTTAATAAAGTAGATAGCAAAGGGGCTGCTAAACA
>NZ_JBEOOG010000425.1:0-260 GCF_040308965.1 Pseudoalteromonas sp. MER144-MNA-CIBAN-0113 | reverse complement strand
CACCAATACTGTTTTGTTGCTCAGTATTATTTTGATTATTAGATTGGTTTGTACCGGTGATCGTTGATATATCAACACCATACTGTTTTGCTAGGGCTTCTTGCTGAGCTTTTGGCAACTTTTTAAATTGCTCAATTTGAGATGCTGTTGGCGTAAAAGCCAAAGTACTAAAACTACAAAGTAGAATAAAAGCACTAATAAATTGTGTAAAAACTTTCACGAGTAGGTATATCCCTAGGTCTACAACCAAAATTGGTGGC
>NZ_JBEOOG010000424.1:0-260 GCF_040308965.1 Pseudoalteromonas sp. MER144-MNA-CIBAN-0113 | reverse complement strand
CTATAATTGCGGCGCCTTTCCAGTAACCCCACCATAAAGCGCTTTGTTTTTTAAGCTGATACATACCTTGGCGTAAGTTAAAGTTAACGCTATCTAACTGCTTTGCAAATAATGCTAGAGGTAAGTCGTACTCACTCGTTTGCGCTTGTAAGTTAACGCTTTCTGGAAACTGACTAGCTGGGCTAAAATGCTTAATATCAGGATTACCCATGGCTGTTAAGTAGCCATTTAACCAATTAGATTCAACCGCACCTATATGC
>NZ_JBEOOG010000423.1:0-260 GCF_040308965.1 Pseudoalteromonas sp. MER144-MNA-CIBAN-0113 | reverse complement strand
AACCCAATCAGTATAAAAATTTTATTGCCCTTCATTATTGTGTTGTGTGTCGAGAGTCATCTATTGGGCATTGACCAATCATTGAAACCTCACCAGAATTTGACTCTTGCTCTAGTTTTACTTTAAAGCCCCATAATCTGTAAAGATGCTTAAGCACTTCTTCGTGCGAGTTTGCTAAAGGAATATTGTTATGGGGTACATAGCGTAGGGTTAGTGAACGATCACCTCTAATATCAACGTCATATACTTGAATGTTAGGC
>NZ_JBEOOG010000422.1:0-260 GCF_040308965.1 Pseudoalteromonas sp. MER144-MNA-CIBAN-0113 | reverse complement strand
TTAGAACAAGCTGATTTTTCTGCCACTTTAATCACTATTGAAAAGGTAATGAAGCAAGTTAACGGCGAGTTTGCACTCGTTATTGGTGAAGAAACCGTACCACTAGATACCTGTGAAGGTGCATTTATTAGTGCTTGGGATCATGGTGATGTGAGCTTTCTAAAAGAGGCTAGAGATGAATGGCAAACACCCCTTAACGATTTTAAATTAAGGCTGTCTAAGGTCAACATAGGTAACCGAGGGCGTGAAACCCTTGATAA
>NZ_JBEOOG010000421.1:0-261 GCF_040308965.1 Pseudoalteromonas sp. MER144-MNA-CIBAN-0113 | reverse complement strand
CGTTAATGCTCATGGTACATCAACAGATAAAGGTGATATTGCCGAGTCTCACGCAACGTTTAAAGCATTGGGCAGCAAACCTATTAGCTCGTTAAAAAGTTATTTGGGGCATACATTAGGTGCTTGTGGTGCAATAGAAGCATGGGCAAGCATTAATATGATGGCAGATAACTGGTTTGCACCAACAATTAATTTAGATAACGTTGATGACGAATGTGCTCAGCTTGATTACATAAGGCATCAAGGGCGTGAGATTAATAC
>NZ_JBEOOG010000420.1:0-261 GCF_040308965.1 Pseudoalteromonas sp. MER144-MNA-CIBAN-0113 | reverse complement strand
ATACAGCTCTTGAAACAGTAAGCCAAGAACTCGGTCATTTCCGCCCTGACATTACCGAGATCTATTTACGATGAAAACAACTTATATTGCCTTTTTAATTCTTATTGCTGCATGCCTAGGGCTTTGGCATTCAATCGATGTACTGAGTAGTACAACGCTTTTAATAGAAGAAAATGGGGATTATTTTAGAGATAACTACACAACGACAGAACGCTTTTTAGAATTATGGCCAATCAGCATAATTGTTGGGTTAGTTGTAGC
>NZ_JBEOOG010000419.1:0-261 GCF_040308965.1 Pseudoalteromonas sp. MER144-MNA-CIBAN-0113 | reverse complement strand
ATCAAGCACTTATCCCTATTATAAAAGACACGCTTGCTGCGGCCATTATGCAAGGTGGTACAACGCTTAAAGACTTTGCACAAAGTGATGGTAAGCCTGGGTATTTTGCTCAAGAGTTATTAGTATATGGGCGCAAAGGCAAGCCATGTATGACGTGTGAAAACGAATTGGAAGAAATTAGATTGGGGCAGCGCAGTACTATTTTTTGCTCAAATTGCCAAAAGTAGTTATCTAGTTATTTAAATTTTATCGATTCTAAAT
>NZ_JBEOOG010000418.1:0-261 GCF_040308965.1 Pseudoalteromonas sp. MER144-MNA-CIBAN-0113 | reverse complement strand
CAGCAATACCGTCGCGTTTTAGAATATTTTGACTATAGCTAATTGCTACTAAATATTTGATAATTAGTTAGCTAATCGGTAATTAGTAAGAATAACCTCCTCAGAATTAACAACAACTTGTCAAATGTTAGGTCATACTATCATCGTCCAAATGAGAATATTTTTTCTACCTATTCTTTTACTTGACGCTTATCACCTCTCCAAGATTTAAACGCTGCAAACCCTACCCAACAGCTTTTCCCCTCATTGAAAGTGGCACCC
>NZ_JBEOOG010000417.1:0-261 GCF_040308965.1 Pseudoalteromonas sp. MER144-MNA-CIBAN-0113 | reverse complement strand
GCTCACAGCTATTCGTTCGCAAGGTGCCGGTGGTCAAAATGTTAATAAAGTAGCAAGTGCAATTCATTTACGTTTTGACATTAACCGCTCTAAATTACCTGACTTCTACAAAGAACGCTTACTTGCATTAAATGATACAAGAATTACCAAAGACGGCGTCTTAATCATTAAAGCGCAAAGCCACCGTACCCAAGAGCTAAACAGAGAAGATGCCCTTAAGCGTTTAAAGGATTTAATCCTTAGTGCTACGGTAGTTAATAA
>NZ_JBEOOG010000416.1:0-262 GCF_040308965.1 Pseudoalteromonas sp. MER144-MNA-CIBAN-0113 | reverse complement strand
ACGTTTTTCCTGCCACAAAATAAAAAGAATAATTAAGAGAAATTTTAATAGTTAATTACCATTTATAAAAAAAAAAAATTAAAAAAATTAAATTATTTAAAAAAAAAATTTTTAAAAAAAAAAATAAAATAAAAAAAAAAAAAAATAAAAAAAAAAAAAAATTTTTTTAAAAAAAAATTAACCTTTGCCCCCCCTCTAATTATAAAAAATTTTTTTTTTTTTTAATTAAAAAAAATTTTCGCGGTTTAAAACAAAAAAAAAC
>NZ_JBEOOG010000415.1:0-262 GCF_040308965.1 Pseudoalteromonas sp. MER144-MNA-CIBAN-0113 | reverse complement strand
CCGTTAAACCCAAGCTTCACGTACTTATTATCACTATTTTCGTTTTCACTAAATGTATGAGCGATAATTTTTGTTGCTGATGCGTCAGCATGCTTCCTGATTTTTAGCATTGCATCGGTGCCTGTAAATTGCGGCATTACTATATCCATTAAAATAATATCGTAAATATTTTGAGAAACCATCAATAGCGCCTCTATAGCACTTGATGCGAAATCTATTAAAATATTTTCTTCATTAAGCATTTTTCTTATTACTATTTCTA
>NZ_JBEOOG010000414.1:0-262 GCF_040308965.1 Pseudoalteromonas sp. MER144-MNA-CIBAN-0113 | reverse complement strand
ACGTAATGGCGTGTTTTGTCGCTCATAGCCATACTACGACCATGATTGCCCACCATTAGCCCCATCATTACCATTGCAAGTGGGCCCGACAAATGCCAATGGCTAGCCAGTGCATAACCACCAATAACACCCGCTAAAGTAAGTAGTACTTCTTCTTGGTAACTATCAATACTTTTGAGTAAGTAATATAAAATACCACCTAATACCAAACCAAAAACAATACCGCCACCGGCTTCAACCGCCAGCGTGTGCGCTACATAAT
>NZ_JBEOOG010000413.1:0-262 GCF_040308965.1 Pseudoalteromonas sp. MER144-MNA-CIBAN-0113 | reverse complement strand
CGTTATGGAAGCTATACTTAACGAATTGGGTATGTCTAACACTATAACTACGTGCCTGAATGCAAAAGAAGCTCTTGAAAAAGTTAAAGAGGAGATCAACTACTTTGATGCTATTTTTACTGATCTCAATATGCCCGAAATGGACGGCATGGAACTAATCCGCCACTTAGGAGAGTTACATTATCAAGGCGGTATTATAATTGTTTCTGAAATGGACCATAAAGTTATTAGCTTAGCTGCCAATCTCGCGAAACAACATAAC
>NZ_JBEOOG010000412.1:0-262 GCF_040308965.1 Pseudoalteromonas sp. MER144-MNA-CIBAN-0113 | reverse complement strand
ATTACACGTGTAGCGCAAGTTGCAGGTAAGGCTTTTGCTGAGCAAGGTTTGCATATTCAATCAGGAGAGGGTGGCTTACAGCTGCATGGTTGGGTGCTACCTGTAGGTTCAGCTAATACGACTCAGTATACTTATGTTAATAATCGTATGATGCGCGATAAACTTATTCTGCATGCTATACGCCAGGCATTTGAAGAAGTAAGCGGAACACAAGAATTACCCGGTTTTGTCATTTATATTGATATAGACCCTCGGCAGGTTG
>NZ_JBEOOG010000411.1:0-262 GCF_040308965.1 Pseudoalteromonas sp. MER144-MNA-CIBAN-0113 | reverse complement strand
ATATAGATCTTATTGTTGATATAGCCACTCAACTTGCAAACAATGGCGATTGGCCAAAGTGGACGAGCGAGTCTGACTTTAAAGCCAAACGCGCGCAAGATAAGCAATAAATAACTATTAATAGTTATGTAATATAAAAATCCTCCTACTTGGAGGATTTTTGTTTTAAACGAGCCCGCATTAATAGCGTTTCGGCCTTTGCTCCTAAATAAACATAAATAGCTAGTGCAATTAAAAGCCCCACTACTGCAAGCATCATCGC
>NZ_JBEOOG010000410.1:0-262 GCF_040308965.1 Pseudoalteromonas sp. MER144-MNA-CIBAN-0113 | reverse complement strand
CGGTCATAATGTAGCCTGCTTTTTTAACGCCGAATGCTATTTTTTCGCCTTCGCCATCGTAAATTTAAACCCAACTTTCGCCGTTAAAGTTCATAACAATTGTACTGCTAGCATCTTCTTGGCTTTCGTTGTTAGATGTAATAGGAGCCGTTTCTGTAACGGCTTCTGAGCTTGTTGATGTTTCAAGCGTATCTTTTGATTCTAATAGTGATTCGTCGTTAATTTCGGCTTGTCGCTGTTGCTGTAAAATACTGGGTTGAGC
>NZ_JBEOOG010000409.1:0-262 GCF_040308965.1 Pseudoalteromonas sp. MER144-MNA-CIBAN-0113 | reverse complement strand
GCATAGAGCGAATACGCGAGTGCAAGCCCTCCACCGGCTAGCAATATTGGAAAGGTCATAGTAACTAAAAAGTTAGCCAGCCATTGAGCAAGCCCTGCAACCCCTAAGCCTAATCCTCTCATGTTATTTGGAAATATCTCGCCGAGCATTACCCACATTACAGGACCCCATGAAAGGTTAAAAAAGAATACATATAAGTTGGCCTGTACGAGTGCAGTAAAGCCCCAGTCGCCAAGTTGTAATTGTCCTTGAGGGTCTATAG
>NZ_JBEOOG010000408.1:0-263 GCF_040308965.1 Pseudoalteromonas sp. MER144-MNA-CIBAN-0113 | reverse complement strand
ATATACAAGAGTATGAAATTGAGTAGGAGATCAAGTGTCAAATAATAAAGATGCCATAAAGGCAAAGTTTGAAGAAATTAAATCATCAATGTGGTTAAAAAAAGAAAATGTCAGAATCATTACTGATGAAAATCGTAATGCAGAGCCAGAGCAAGAATTGGCTTTTGTCCTTACTTTTAGCGAGGCCTTGAAGCTATATAAAAAGCTTAAAAAAGAACATTATGCAGTTTCAATCCGTCATACTGAAAAGTTTAGAAATATAC
>NZ_JBEOOG010000407.1:0-263 GCF_040308965.1 Pseudoalteromonas sp. MER144-MNA-CIBAN-0113 | reverse complement strand
CTTTAAAAACAAGCGCCAAGACTTTGTAATAATAGAAAAATGGCTTTTAAATACAACTAAAAGCGCTGCTAGTGAGCTCGTTATCACCCTCGAACCAACGGGTGTTTATCATGAAGCGCTGATGTATTTTTTACACGAGCAAGGCTTTAATATTATTTTAGCGAACCCAGGTAAAGCTAAAAAGTATGCAGACGCTTTAAACATAATTCACAAAACAGACAAATCTGATGCAACGATGCTTGCTCATTACGGCTGTGCTAAGC
>NZ_JBEOOG010000406.1:0-263 GCF_040308965.1 Pseudoalteromonas sp. MER144-MNA-CIBAN-0113 | reverse complement strand
GCCTAAGCCAATTGTTACAGTTTGCTGTTGTTGTAAATACACAAGATACGCACAAATAGTAAAGGCGACTGCACTAAATAGGCTTCCCCAGTTTCTTCCAACTAAAAAAAAGCTAAAAGGCGGGATTAACGTCGCCCAAAATAAAGAATGCGCATGCCCACCTACAGAAACCACAAACATCATTATTAAGCTAACGACCATAAGGGTGACAGCCCACGCTGCTGCATTTACATTGGCTGTTTTATTAAACCAAGTATAAATAC
>NZ_JBEOOG010000405.1:0-263 GCF_040308965.1 Pseudoalteromonas sp. MER144-MNA-CIBAN-0113 | reverse complement strand
CGTTTAGCGCATCAGTAGAGGGACAAGTGGTTATTTCGTTACGCACTAACGATGGCGTGCAGTTCTCTGACACAAAAACCCTAACAATTGATGTAATACAAAACGCATTGCCAGTAATTAGCTTCACGGGGGAGCAATCACGCTACGATGTAGTGGGCAATGCAGTTACATTTGATGTAAGCCAAAGTTACGACCCAGAGGGAACCTCTCTCGATTACGCTTGGACGCTATCAGCCCCTTCAGGCTCGAGCACCGGTTTAAGC
>NZ_JBEOOG010000404.1:0-263 GCF_040308965.1 Pseudoalteromonas sp. MER144-MNA-CIBAN-0113 | reverse complement strand
GCTTACCCATTTAGCTATTCGTCATAAAATGATTGATATAGACGTTTCGTACTAACTATAATTTATGTCTGAATTCGATCACGTACATTTTCTCAAAACGCTATCAAGTGAGCCGGGCGTATACCGCATGCTTGATAGTGACAACCAAGTTATTTATGTTGGTAAAGCAAAGCATCTAAAAAAGCGTGTGAGCAGTTACTTTAGAAGTAACATTACCGATAGCAAAACACGCGTTTTAGTGAGTAATATTTGTAACATTGAAG
>NZ_JBEOOG010000403.1:0-263 GCF_040308965.1 Pseudoalteromonas sp. MER144-MNA-CIBAN-0113 | reverse complement strand
GGTGCAGGCTTAATAATAATGTCGGTTGGCTTAGCTTTAAAAGCACGTTTAGCGTGGGCTTTTTCACTGATACTATTAATAGTGGTCGCGGTTATTAGTATTTCATCTTCAAGCTCTGGGCTAATATTATTGTCTTACACTATGGTTGTGAGTATGTTATTACTCGTATACTGGAAAAGCTTTGATGGCTCTAGTATTACCGCAGGTAGTTTGTTTGCTCTAACGAGTACAGGCGCATTAATGCTTTATGCTGTGTTTGGCAC
>NZ_JBEOOG010000402.1:0-264 GCF_040308965.1 Pseudoalteromonas sp. MER144-MNA-CIBAN-0113 | reverse complement strand
AATACAGCCACGATACAGTGTCAAACTCAAACACAGTAGCTGCAAAACTTGAAACAGGTAATGAAGGCTTTAACTTTCATTTTGATGGCACTAAGCGCAATGGCGATGATTACCAAACACCTACCTTCACTATTGCCGACGATGATGGCGATGTAGAAACAGAGAGTTCTGTAGAAAATACTTTTATTGATAGCGAAACACTTAACTTTGGTACTAGCTATGTTGGCGATCATTTAACGATTGGTTTTTCGTACGGTAGTATTG
>NZ_JBEOOG010000401.1:0-264 GCF_040308965.1 Pseudoalteromonas sp. MER144-MNA-CIBAN-0113 | reverse complement strand
GTCCATGATAGGCATATGAATATCCATTAAAATTATATCAAACGGCTCTAACTTTACTGTTTGGATGCACTCTAATCCATTATCAACTAAGTAAACCTGAGCGCCGCTATTTTCTAGTATGTTGGTAACTATGAGTCGATTGATTGAATTATCTTCCACAACTAATACTTTAATACCCGCCAGCGACTGTTCACTCACAGTATTTACTTTAGGCACTTCATTAAAAAAACCTAACACTCTACTGCTCACCTCCTTATACAAGAC
>NZ_JBEOOG010000400.1:0-264 GCF_040308965.1 Pseudoalteromonas sp. MER144-MNA-CIBAN-0113 | reverse complement strand
ATCTAACTCTTTAGGCTTTGAAATCATTTCATCTGCGATGAAGTTAAGAACGTGGAATAACTTCAGCGCTATGTCTCTACCATCTTCTAAGTCAATTTGACCTGGATGCACAGCGTTATTCCCTACAACTCGAAGTAAGTCTAGTGCTTTTTGAATTTTTGGACTTAGCCCTTCTGCTACAAGATCTTTTATGTCGTTGTTAATATTTTTACCCGACTTACCTAGTTGCTTGAGCAATAGTTGGAGTGCCAATCTAAGTAAGGC
>NZ_JBEOOG010000399.1:0-264 GCF_040308965.1 Pseudoalteromonas sp. MER144-MNA-CIBAN-0113 | reverse complement strand
CTCCCATGCAACTAACGGCTATCCCTTTTTTCCCCCAGATATTTATACCTCTTCTATCCATTTTTCGGTCTCGGTCTTGAGCTGCCGCATATTTTCTCATTAGACCTGTTCCATTTTCGTATAAAACAGCCTTATCAAAACCTTTATAGAAACCTGTCGAGTCAGTAGTACCTTGAAAATATTCCCAACCATTTCTAACTTCAGCTAATTCGCTAAAATTCCTTACGAAAAGGGGATCGTCATTGGTTGTAATACCTTTTACAC
>NZ_JBEOOG010000398.1:0-264 GCF_040308965.1 Pseudoalteromonas sp. MER144-MNA-CIBAN-0113 | reverse complement strand
TCCCTAACGAGGGTTCGAATCCCTCTCCCTCCACCATTATTCAATATCAGGACGTCTCAGGACGTCCTTTTTTGTGCCCGTAATAAAATAAAATCAATGACTTAGCGTATCATCTCGTCCCATCCTGTTTCACCCAAGCTCAAAGCTTTAGTATCTAATATGGTATTCCTTTAATAAACTGCCATAATAAAGAATACTAAATTGGAGTAGGGTTCATTTTTTATGGCAAGATCAGCGAAGCAACTTAGCGATACAGCGTTAAAG
>NZ_JBEOOG010000397.1:0-265 GCF_040308965.1 Pseudoalteromonas sp. MER144-MNA-CIBAN-0113 | reverse complement strand
CTGCAAAACCAATTATGGTTCAGCCTGCGCGACCTAAGCCATGGGAAAAAACTTACGTTAAGTTACCTGCTTATGAGCAAGTAAGTGTTAACAAACCTTTATACGCCCACGCTTCGCGAATTTTACACCAAGAAACAAACCCTGGTTGTGCAAGAGCGCTTTACCAACGACATGGCGATCGCTCTATTTGGGTAAACCCGCCAGCATATCCATGAGAAACACATGAGATGGATGCTGTATTTGGTTTGCCGTATCAGCGTATTCC
>NZ_JBEOOG010000396.1:0-265 GCF_040308965.1 Pseudoalteromonas sp. MER144-MNA-CIBAN-0113 | reverse complement strand
CTACATGCACTTGTACTTGATGGACAAGGCGGCGCTCGCCCTATTGAAAGCACTAATGAGCTAAATAGCTGGCAACCAAGCCACGGAAAACTTTGGGTGCACATGGACTATAGCCAAAGCGAGGCTGTTGAGTGGCTCAAGGCACAGCCTCATTTAAACGATTACGAATTAGAGTCCTTAATTGCTGATGAAACACGCCCGCGAATTACATCAACGACTAACGGACATATGTTATTTTTACGTGGTGTAAATTTAAATCCAGCAC
>NZ_JBEOOG010000395.1:0-265 GCF_040308965.1 Pseudoalteromonas sp. MER144-MNA-CIBAN-0113 | reverse complement strand
CTTCCAGGTCATTAACATGGTTAATTGAAAGTTTAACGTCGAACACAGGGGAGTCTGCTCGGAATATTTGCGGCAACATCTTTTGTGCTAAACTGCCTGCTAATTCCCAACCGTCTTTAACTTCAGAACCATCACCTAATGGATCACCTTCTTCAACTAATTCAACACAATCACCCAAAGTAATTGGTGTGTTTTCGTCGTACATTAACAAGTCACTTTGTTCTAAAAAGCGAGCAAACAGCATACGGTGCCAATGTTCGTATGC
>NZ_JBEOOG010000394.1:0-265 GCF_040308965.1 Pseudoalteromonas sp. MER144-MNA-CIBAN-0113 | reverse complement strand
GCATGACAGCGGCGGTCATTCCCCACGATTGCCCTTCTGTTCTTATATCGTCGCCCTCGTCTGGGTTAATTGCTTTTATGTAGTGTGCTTTATATACACCGTTTTCGGTGTACGGGTAATAAAGTTGTTGAGTGTTGTTATAGCCAAACATATTGTCAAAAGTACTATTCACCTTTTGCTGTATGTTCGTTTTACCTATTTCTTGTGCAAGGTTACGGTAAGTCCCAGAACTGTCGGCACCTACACTCGATGGATTATTATTAAA
>NZ_JBEOOG010000393.1:0-265 GCF_040308965.1 Pseudoalteromonas sp. MER144-MNA-CIBAN-0113 | reverse complement strand
GCAACAAGCAATCCCAAGCGGGGCTGGCATTGTTATTCAATTTCCTTTTTATGCCGGCATCATGGCGGTAATGGTTGATAGCGGACTAGCACAACAGATATCACGTGGCTTTATTGCCGTTGCAGATGCTGATAGCTTGCCATTCTTTAGTTTTATAAGTGCAGGGCTCGTTAATATGTTTGTTCCCTCTGGCGGTGGCCAATGGGCTGTACAAGCACCTATTGTAATACCTGCAGCACAAGAGCTAGGTGCTGATATATCGCGC
>NZ_JBEOOG010000392.1:0-265 GCF_040308965.1 Pseudoalteromonas sp. MER144-MNA-CIBAN-0113 | reverse complement strand
CAATCAGGTCATCAACTAACTCTTTTGTCCAAGCAATTACTTTAGCTTCGTCAGAAAGGTCATCAGTTTTCAACTCTGTTTGGTAGATTAAGCGTTCCATTACCGTGTTAGGATATTTACGCTTTAAACGCTCAATAACTTTAACTGTATTTTGGTAATCGTGAACGACTTTCTCTAGCGCTTCACCTTCTAGCGCAGAAGCATCTGCACTTGGATATAAAGCAGCATTATTAAGTGCAAGCGACGTTAAGTACTCTACTAATGC
>NZ_JBEOOG010000391.1:0-265 GCF_040308965.1 Pseudoalteromonas sp. MER144-MNA-CIBAN-0113 | reverse complement strand
GTGTTAAATGGCTAAAGACAGGTATGCGCCAAAACCATTAACTGACATTATGGCTGGACTGAATAACCGCTTGTCGGCTTATGCAGGTAAAAGCCAAGCACTCGATACCCAGCAAACCTTACTTAAAGACTTTTTAGGCCCCAAACTGGGTGATAAATGCCGCGTGAGTAACTACCGCGATGGTACTTTAATGATCGAAGCGGTATCTGCGCCTATTGCGCTTAGACTAAATTACTTAAAAATGGATATGCTCTCGCATTTTAGA
>NZ_JBEOOG010000390.1:0-265 GCF_040308965.1 Pseudoalteromonas sp. MER144-MNA-CIBAN-0113 | reverse complement strand
CTGATTTTGTTACTTCTTCAAAGAAGAAACGATTTGCTTCTAATGCTGTGTCGTTATTTTTATGCGACTTCATTCTTGTACCGATGGAGGCTTGAGAATTTAGTTTGGAACGATCTGATGCTCCAGTATCAATTACAGTAAAACTTAGAAGAGTATCTAAGTCATCATATGAGACAGTAATATCTCTATTTAAACTAAAATCTGAAAATTCTTCCGGAAGCTCTTTTAAGTCAGCGAAAGCCGAGAATGAGATAGTGAGTATTAA
>NZ_JBEOOG010000389.1:0-265 GCF_040308965.1 Pseudoalteromonas sp. MER144-MNA-CIBAN-0113 | reverse complement strand
ACATATTGAACCAACTTATCCCATTGATTCAGGCTGTAGTTGAGCGCTTCCCCTAATTTGGATTTAGGTAAGGTATTAAGCAAAGATTTTTCCAACCAAGCTTTATATTGGTTAAGTAATGGCTCTGACTCTTTTTTCCGGATGACTTGTTTTTCAGGCGCTGTTTTATCTTTGATTTTCTGTTCAACTCGATACAGTTTTTGAATATGATTCAACGCCCAATTTGCTTTGCCCGTTTTTCCTTTGGGTTGCGCTTTTTCAGCTT
>NZ_JBEOOG010000388.1:0-266 GCF_040308965.1 Pseudoalteromonas sp. MER144-MNA-CIBAN-0113 | reverse complement strand
TGTGAAAGGTTCAACAAGGAGCCAGCCCACGTGGCATTACCCAACAAAGTAAAAAAGTTGCTTAGCGATGCAGAGCAACTTAGTGATTATCGCGATTGTTCTAGCTATTTTTATAAATGGTTACATAACGAATTTTCTAAACAACCGGTTGGGAATTTAATTAATGCCCGGGCTGAGTTTATTGACCGCCTACTCATTAAGCTTTTTCATGTTTACGACTTAGCGCGCGAACCTGATTTAGCATTAATAGCGGTAGGCGGATACGG
>NZ_JBEOOG010000387.1:0-266 GCF_040308965.1 Pseudoalteromonas sp. MER144-MNA-CIBAN-0113 | reverse complement strand
GCTTAAAATAGCGTTACCGCCAGCGGCCTTTATTTGCGTTTTTAGCCCCGCATAAATAGACGTTGCCCCAGGAAAATCTGCATTTTGATTATTAGTTCCCTGCCACGTAATACTCCAACCGCCCGATTGCTTGCCTATGTTATCGGCCGCATCACCTGCAATCAGTATATTGCTTTTTGGTTTAAGCGGTAATAAATGGTTTTTTTTTTTAAGCAGTACTAACGACTCTTGTACCGCTTGGCGGGCAATATCGCGATGTGCTGGCG
>NZ_JBEOOG010000386.1:0-266 GCF_040308965.1 Pseudoalteromonas sp. MER144-MNA-CIBAN-0113 | reverse complement strand
GCGCACTCCTCTCAATTTACCTGTATACATTAACATATTATTTTTAGCTAAATGTGTGAAATATTGTAAAAAATCGTAGAATAAAACTGCCTGCTAATAAAGAAATATAAAATGACATTGGTGAACAAAGTGTGAATTTTCTTGTTGGGTAACAATATTGAAATGCTTAAGGTACTTTATTGGTCTTATTGAATACAATGATCCCTAAAGCGTAATGATAAATGAATTTTTTAAATGAAGTAATTGCTATTCACTAAGTCGTATAC
>NZ_JBEOOG010000385.1:0-266 GCF_040308965.1 Pseudoalteromonas sp. MER144-MNA-CIBAN-0113 | reverse complement strand
ATAGAGAAGAGCTCGAAAAAACGCTCGCTTACATACATCAGCATAAAGTGGATTACGCCGATTTATATTTTCAATCAAGCCACCACGAATCATGGGTGCTTGAAGACGGCTTAGTTAAAGAAGGCTCTTATAACGTTGAACGTGGCGTTGGTGTACGTGCTGTAAGCGGCGAAAAAACAGGTTTTTCTTACTCTGATGCAATAAATCTTGAAGCACTTAATAAAGCGGCTACAGCGGCTCGTAGCATCGCAGATGCTGGCGAAGAT
>NZ_JBEOOG010000384.1:0-266 GCF_040308965.1 Pseudoalteromonas sp. MER144-MNA-CIBAN-0113 | reverse complement strand
ACACGCAGCAATGGTTTAACTAAAAATGTGTCGAACGACACTGATATTTTAGTGCCGTCACTCGGTGCAACTTACACAGTAAACGACAACATCACTCTACTTGCTGGTATTCAACAAGGTTATGCACCAGCCGCGCCAGGTAATGCCGACCAAGAAGAAGAAAAAAGTGTAAATATTGAATTTGGTTCACGCTATAACGTAAGCGGTATTAATGGTGAAATTATTGCGTTTTATTCTGATTACGACAACATGCACGGTAATTGTAC
>NZ_JBEOOG010000383.1:0-267 GCF_040308965.1 Pseudoalteromonas sp. MER144-MNA-CIBAN-0113 | reverse complement strand
CTAGTAGCTCATGGTTTTTAGCTAAATTATATTACCCAGAGGCATCAACCAGCGCGTTTATTATTTCAATCGTGGTTTTTGTAACCTGTTTTATAACTGTGATTGACTTGGCTCATTATAAATTAGCAAAATTTGAGCATCATTTTTTAGAATTTATTGAAACCGTACAATCGTGTTTAAGCACAGGGTTATCGCTACAGCAATCAATGCAGTTTGCTGATGAACATGCAGACCCATATATAAAAAAACAAAGCACCTTACTAATAC
>NZ_JBEOOG010000382.1:0-267 GCF_040308965.1 Pseudoalteromonas sp. MER144-MNA-CIBAN-0113 | reverse complement strand
ACCTTGTAATGCTCGCCTAATAACAATGATGAAAAGCCGGTGCAATCGACAAATAAATCACCGCTAATTTCACCTTGTTGTTTTGTGGTAACGCTTGCAATATCGCCATTTTTAGCACTATTGACCTGCGTTACATCGGCTAAAATATGTTTAACGCCAAGCTGCTGCGTACAGTGTTTTTGTAAAAAAACAGCAAATTTTGCAGAGTCTAAATGGTAGGCATAATTGGCTATAGCAGCATATTCTGGTGTACAAATTGTTTTAGGG
>NZ_JBEOOG010000381.1:0-267 GCF_040308965.1 Pseudoalteromonas sp. MER144-MNA-CIBAN-0113 | reverse complement strand
CAGTACCAATGGGGTCAATAACCGCAAAAAAGAAAATAAATATAGCCAATAGTTCGTGCATTACTGGGTTTCCTAGGTAAAAAGCGCTTAATAAAAACGCTGCAACTACAACACAGTATGTTAGTATATCACGGTAGCATAAGGATAAGAGTAATGATGAATATAGAATCACTCGTAAGTAAAGCAAAACAAGTTTGTGACAACCGTGGTGCGCGTTTTACGCCTATCCGCGAGAAAGTATTTCGTCTATTAGCCAGTGCACAAGGT
>NZ_JBEOOG010000380.1:0-267 GCF_040308965.1 Pseudoalteromonas sp. MER144-MNA-CIBAN-0113 | reverse complement strand
CTAGTTAGGTGCCTGCCTTTAAAGAAGAGTTATACTGAGGCGAGTTTTTCGGCTTTTTCTGCTTGCGGTTTTGATGTTAAAAATTGGGTAAAACACGGATTTTGTGTTTCATCTTGTACACTGTAACCTAAGCGATTCAAATGCTCGTTAAACATCTCATACTGACTCGGCTCAATAGCAAAACCTGCCAGTACATTCCCCATCGAACCACCGTGATTACGATAATGAAATAAGGTAATGTTCCAATTGCTGCCTAAAGTATCTAAG
>NZ_JBEOOG010000379.1:0-268 GCF_040308965.1 Pseudoalteromonas sp. MER144-MNA-CIBAN-0113 | reverse complement strand
ATTTATAGATTAGAAGCTTTAGGTATTAATGAAGCTGATATTAGTATTGTAGCCAACGACTCATACGCAAAGGAAGATTTTGCTGTAGACGAAGGTACTAAAGCTGCCGAAGGCGGCATTATAGGCGCGGCTTCAGGTGGTATTCTTGCTGCAATTATTGGCGGATTTACTGCCGTAGGGACTGTAGCAACAGGTGGTACGGGCTTATTAGTTGCCGGTCCATTAGTCGCTGCATTTGCTGCTGGTGGCGCAGGCGCTGCAGTTGGTG
>NZ_JBEOOG010000378.1:0-268 GCF_040308965.1 Pseudoalteromonas sp. MER144-MNA-CIBAN-0113 | reverse complement strand
ATCGTCTTCAGTGCTTCCTCTACTAATTAAAGTTAATGTTAACGTATTGCCACTTAGTAGATAATTATCAATATCCTTAGGTGAAATAACCCTAAAATCAAGACAATCTATTTCGCTGCTACAGTAATGGGTTTGTGCTCCAGATAAAGCGATAGAGCTCTCAAATTCTTTAGGGAGAACTTTCCCCGGAGGCTTAGTTATTTGATAAGCAATATAGCTCTGGCAACCACTTAAAAAAATAACTAAAGAAATAATCAGTATGTATAAG
>NZ_JBEOOG010000377.1:0-268 GCF_040308965.1 Pseudoalteromonas sp. MER144-MNA-CIBAN-0113 | reverse complement strand
GCCTAACCCCGCTCAAGCAGCTATTCAAACAGTGAGCCTGCTTGAGGGCGCTATGATGATAAGCAAAACGCTCGACGATAATAGTTACTTTGAACTTGCAACTCAGTAATACCTAAATTTAGTACACAAAAAAAGCGAGCTATTGATTATCAATAGCTCGCATTTTTAATGCTTGAAATAACTTATGTGATTATTAAACCGCTGTTGGTTTAACTTTATGCTTAGAGTGCACAATTGCTAAAACAATTAAGCCAATCACTGTTACTAC
>NZ_JBEOOG010000376.1:0-268 GCF_040308965.1 Pseudoalteromonas sp. MER144-MNA-CIBAN-0113 | reverse complement strand
GGGTTGATCTGTTTTCGGATCTCCCTATAATGCGACCCCACTGAGACGGCAGAGCGCAACGCATAGCGAGGCACGAGTTACTCAGTGAGTCGAGTAAAACTTAGTTCTGAAAACTTTCGAGTTTAACAAAATTAAGTGTTGACAAAAAAACAGGAAAGCGTAAGATGCGCAGCCTTAGCGAGATAAAGTTAAACGCTTTAATCGCAACGTTCTTTAACAATATAAAGCAATCATCTGTGTGGGCACTCGTACAGATTGAGTTCTAACA
>NZ_JBEOOG010000375.1:0-269 GCF_040308965.1 Pseudoalteromonas sp. MER144-MNA-CIBAN-0113 | reverse complement strand
ACTGGTAACAGGATTAGCAGAGCGAGGTATGTAGGCGGTGCTACAGAGTTCTTGAAGTGGTGGCCTAACTACGGCTACACTAGAAGAACAGTATTTGGTATCTGCGCTCTGCTGAAGCCAGTTACCTTCGGAAAAAGAGTTGGTAGCTCTTGATCCGGCAAACAAACCACCGCTGGTAGCGGTGGTTTTTTTGTTTGCAAGCAGCAGATTACGCGCAGAAAAAAAGGATCTCAAGAAGATCCTTAGGCCTTTTCTACGGGGTCTGACGC
>NZ_JBEOOG010000374.1:0-269 GCF_040308965.1 Pseudoalteromonas sp. MER144-MNA-CIBAN-0113 | reverse complement strand
CGTATTTATTAGCACTAATTAAATGACAATCAAGCGCAACAAAATCTGGGTATAACTGACTAAATTGCTCGCTGGCGGTTATATCTATAACCACTTTATGCTCGTAATCAAGCTGGCCAATAGCGGTTAATAAATCTTGGCTGCTATAGTCAACAGCCTCTAACTGCCATTGGTTCTTCCAGTGCTGTACATTTATGCCGCTGGGATTAAATAGCAGTTTTTGCGAACGTGCTAATCCCACTAACTTAATATTAAAGTCGGTTGATAAG
>NZ_JBEOOG010000373.1:0-269 GCF_040308965.1 Pseudoalteromonas sp. MER144-MNA-CIBAN-0113 | reverse complement strand
CGGTGGTATGGTGGCAATACTACCTTTCCTGAGCAACAATCGATGGCAATTTCGCGTGTCAGAAGCCCCATCGGCAGACACTTGGTGCAAACGGCGACGCTGTGGATTGAGTAAGGTGGGCAGTACTTTGCCTATTCGCCGCACTTTCCAGACTCACTTCGGCGGCAATGATTTCGTGGGTGTGCGCATCGACAGCGAGGTGTAACTTACGCCAGATGTGGCATTGACTCTTGCCATGCTTGCACTCGCTTGCAAAGACAGCTGTATCC
>NZ_JBEOOG010000372.1:0-269 GCF_040308965.1 Pseudoalteromonas sp. MER144-MNA-CIBAN-0113 | reverse complement strand
GCGTTTAGCAGAGCAAGAAGCGCAGATGCGCCTTGAGCAAGAAAAAGCAGCAGCGGAAAAGGCTGAAGCTGAGCGTTTAGAGCAAACACGTATTGCAGCAGAGCAAGCAGAAGCTGAGCGTTTAGAACAAGCACGTATTGCAGCAGAGCGAGCAGAAGCTGAGCGTTTAGAGCAAGTACGTATTGCAGCAGAGCAAGCAGAAGCTGAAGCTGAGCGTTTAGAACAAGCGCGAATTGCAGCAGAGCAAGCAGAGGCAGAGCGTTTAGAAC
>NZ_JBEOOG010000371.1:0-269 GCF_040308965.1 Pseudoalteromonas sp. MER144-MNA-CIBAN-0113 | reverse complement strand
ATGCTACAGTCTATCGCCCCTTCATTTAACTTTTCAAGCTCTGCAATTAGTGACGGTACTGATGCTTTAAGACCTGCGACACTTCGCGGTTTGGGCCCCGATCAAACATTGGTTTTAATTAACGGCAAACGTCGTCACCAAGCAAGTATTATTCATATTAATGGCTCTGTTGGGCGTGGTACCGCAGGTACTGACATGAATGCAATTCCAGCCTCTGCAATTAAACGCATTGAAGTATTACGTGATGGCGCTGCTGCTCAGTATGGTTC
>NZ_JBEOOG010000370.1:0-269 GCF_040308965.1 Pseudoalteromonas sp. MER144-MNA-CIBAN-0113 | reverse complement strand
CTTACATGTTGATGGTTATCAAGCTTATGAAAAGACACAGGCCAGTCTTGTGGGGTGCTGGGCGCACGCACGTCGGAGATTCATTGAAGCGAAAAAGCTGCAAGGGATAGAGTCACGGTTGAAAGATAAATCAGCGGATGAGAGTTACCAGACTCGATAAGCACAGAGTAAACCGATACTCGATAAACTCAAACAGTGGCTTGAAAAACATCAGCCAAACCTTGTTGGTAATAGTAAACTCATTGATGCCGCCAATTACATGGCAAACC
>NZ_JBEOOG010000369.1:0-270 GCF_040308965.1 Pseudoalteromonas sp. MER144-MNA-CIBAN-0113 | reverse complement strand
AGTCCATGCTGAACGGCTAAACAAAAATGGCCCTGTTTTACAGTATTTTTCGGCGGCCTCAAAAACGCAGCGGTTATACAACATGCTGTAAACGTTGTGTAATCTTATGCCGCTGTCGCCACTGTGCGATACCATGTTTTCGTCTTCTAGCTGTTCGCCAAATTCTGCTTTTATCATATCTACGCCAAGCTCAAACAATGGCTTGTGCGATTCGAGCCAGTATTCGTAAGCGTCGGGGTGAGTAAAATCTAAAATACCCGACTCTGGTAG
>NZ_JBEOOG010000368.1:0-270 GCF_040308965.1 Pseudoalteromonas sp. MER144-MNA-CIBAN-0113 | reverse complement strand
GTTTTAGACAAATCTACTTTCCACTGATGCGTACGCGACGCGCCTTTAATTAAAGCCAAACCTTGGCGATAAGCAAGTAAACTCGCTAAGGTAAATGCATCTTTAAGCTCAACTAAGTCAATTTCAACTTTAGTAGTTGCTCTATCGGCGTAAGTCATCTCTTGTGCAGCAGTTGTGTCATAAACATTCGTTAAATGACGTGCTTGCACTGCAGCTACTAAAGACGGTACTGCAATACCAAGCTCTAATGCATTTTGCGCAGTCCATAAA
>NZ_JBEOOG010000367.1:0-270 GCF_040308965.1 Pseudoalteromonas sp. MER144-MNA-CIBAN-0113 | reverse complement strand
GCACATACTCGTTGGGCAACACATGGTAGCGTTACAGAAGCAAATGCGCACCCACATGTATCAAACAGCCAGTTAGCACTTGTACACAACGGTATTATTGAAAACCACGCGAGCCTACGTACAGCACTTAAAGCAGATGGTTACGAATTCTTATCAGACACTGATACAGAAGTAATGGTGCATTTAATTCACCAACTTCGCAAACAACACACAACGTTACTTGCATCGGTACAAGCAGCTGTTAAACAGTTTGAAGGCGCTTTTGGTACC
>NZ_JBEOOG010000366.1:0-270 GCF_040308965.1 Pseudoalteromonas sp. MER144-MNA-CIBAN-0113 | reverse complement strand
CCCGCTTATGCAATAGGATAAACATGACCTCTTTACAGCACATAATTAATCGCCGAGATTGGGAAAACCCAATTTCAGTACAAGTTAATCAAGTAAAAGCGCACAGCCCACTCAATGGATTTAAAAGCGTTGACCATGCCCGTACTAACACACAATCACAAAAACAAAGTTTAAACGGCCAATGGGATTTTAAATTATTTGATAAACCCGAAGCGGTTGATGAGTCATTACTAAGTGAAACACTAAGCAAAGACTGGCAAAGCATTACAG
>NZ_JBEOOG010000365.1:0-270 GCF_040308965.1 Pseudoalteromonas sp. MER144-MNA-CIBAN-0113 | reverse complement strand
ACGCAGCATAAATGCCAAACATGCGCTGCCCTTTGGGTTCTTTCTAGGAACGATTAACTCTTTGTTGCTCGGTTTTTACTTAGCCCACTAGGTTACAAACCTCGCGCCGCGATTAAATCGCCCCTAGATTGAACAAATTTCAATCCACAAAGCTCAACACGCCCTAGTATATCCAAACTTAGGCTCCTTTAAAGCGCTTTTATAACTTAATTTCTTCGGGTGTTAATAATCGATATTCACCACTGGCCAAGTTTTCATCTAGGGTAATTC
>NZ_JBEOOG010000364.1:0-271 GCF_040308965.1 Pseudoalteromonas sp. MER144-MNA-CIBAN-0113 | reverse complement strand
GTGGGAGTACTGCCATTTCCAGGAAGGCTACTGCGTGATCACCCCGGACGGCATGGCGCCGATCCACCTGCGCGCCGGCGATATCTTCGTCGTTGAGCCGGGCATGAAAGGCACGTGGGAAGTTGTCGAGACCGTGCGCAAATATTTCGTCTTCGCCTGATGCAAAAAAGCCGGGAAATCACCCGACGTGATTTCCCGGCAAATGTCCCGGCGTTGCTAAAACCTGTGGCGAGGGGATTTATCCCCGCTCGACTGCGCAGCAGTCGCAAAC
>NZ_JBEOOG010000363.1:0-271 GCF_040308965.1 Pseudoalteromonas sp. MER144-MNA-CIBAN-0113 | reverse complement strand
ACCCAAGACTTTGCGATTAATTAATTTATAAATAACGGCGATTTTGGCTTTAAAAGTGCTGTTTATATTAAGTGTTAATGGGCATTAAGTATGTAGAGGTGTACCTGAATATACTCACCATTAAGTAATTTGACTTGGGTAAATATGTGGCAGGCAAACGCTGCATACCCATGCAGCGTTTATTGCCATTTGTTTAGCCCTAATTAAAACTGATAGCTTACCCTTGCTGAAAAGTTACGCCCAGGTTGGGTGTATTGGCTAAAATCAGCAC
>NZ_JBEOOG010000362.1:0-271 GCF_040308965.1 Pseudoalteromonas sp. MER144-MNA-CIBAN-0113 | reverse complement strand
GTATTACAACAGGCCGCACTGATTCAACATCAGCGTTTAGCCCTAGCGATGAATGGGTTCAATTTGATATAGATACATTCGATGGATTAGGTTCTCATTCTGGTTCTGAAGGCAGTGCTCCTGAACCAATTCCAGAACCAGAACCACTTGAACCACTTGTTTGTGGCGCAGAAAAAGTACTAATTAACGCTATACAAGGCGATAGCTCTGCAAGCCCGCTTGTTAATACTTTAGTAGAGTTTGAGGGTATTGTAACCGCAGACTTCCAAGA
>NZ_JBEOOG010000361.1:0-271 GCF_040308965.1 Pseudoalteromonas sp. MER144-MNA-CIBAN-0113 | reverse complement strand
GCACAAACAGTGGGCTTTATTTACTTTTGATGCACTGTTTTTGTTATTTAGTATATTGTTTTTTATACAAACCGAAAAATTACGTACTGCTAAAAACAACTCAAAAATAACCAGCCCTAGTCAATCTAATAACTTTAAAGGGCAAAAACCATGATTGATTTACTTGGGTTTAGCCTATGCCTGCTCAGTTTTAACTGTTTTGCGCTAGCTAAGTATAATCATTTTAAAGATGTATTTAAAAAACGCCCTACAGAACCCCAACGTAAAAAGC
>NZ_JBEOOG010000360.1:0-271 GCF_040308965.1 Pseudoalteromonas sp. MER144-MNA-CIBAN-0113 | reverse complement strand
CTGACAACGACACAACTGCGTTTGACCCTAATGCCAGCAATGGGGAAGGCTTAACCGCAACATGGCGCTACCAGCTCACTAATAAACTACAAATAGGGGTTGAAGGTTCTGCACTTAAAAGTGCTGCAAAAAATAGAGAGCCAATTGGATTTAATGAACGAATCTCGCAGCAGCAAATAATGCTAAATGCGCAATGGCGTTTTTAAAAGTATAAAAAAGGGAGCATTTAAATGCTCCCTTTTTAGTTTAATAAAATTGGTATAGATTATAC
>NZ_JBEOOG010000359.1:0-272 GCF_040308965.1 Pseudoalteromonas sp. MER144-MNA-CIBAN-0113 | reverse complement strand
GCTTGTAATTTACCTAATTCAAACAAAGCACCAAATGCTGTTAAATATACTTCACTTATTGCAGCGCCCTCTCTCATAGACACGTCATCTGGTAACTCCATTAGCTGTTTGGCATCAACCGCAACATATTCACTGTAAGCACCACCAGCACATAAAGCAAAAACGCGTTTATTAAGCCAAATTTTATCAACTTTACCACCAATATCGCAAACGATGCCTGCGCACTCTAATCCTAATATTTGGCTGTCATCTTTTGGCGCCGGATACTTACC
>NZ_JBEOOG010000358.1:0-272 GCF_040308965.1 Pseudoalteromonas sp. MER144-MNA-CIBAN-0113 | reverse complement strand
CACTCCCACCGGCACTCGCGTATATTCACTTTGTCGTTTTTAAACAGTACGCCTTCTGATAGTAGCTTTTCGCGTTGTTCTTGGTATTTTTCGCTACCTTCAGGGAATGATATTTTACCTTGGCTATTCACTACCCTGTGCCAAGGTATAACCGAGTCGTTTGGCATCATTTTTAGTAAGCGCCCGACCAACCGTGAGTTTTGCGGGTAGCCCGCAAGTGCTGCAACTTGCCCGTAACTTGCTACTTTTCCTACTGGTATGCCTGCGATAAC
>NZ_JBEOOG010000357.1:0-272 GCF_040308965.1 Pseudoalteromonas sp. MER144-MNA-CIBAN-0113 | reverse complement strand
ATTAATGCCTAGCGACCATGGTATGGGGCTGGCTATGCTGCTTTCTAATGTGACCTTTGAGCGTTTAAATGGCTCGCTAACTTTATATAATCACCCCCAGTGTGGTGCAATTGCCAAAGTTAAATTAGCAACTGTTTTTAGCGAGCAAAGTGAATGAAAATATTAATTATTGAAGACGATATAAACCTTGCTAGTACCTTGGCAAGGCGGCTAACTAAATACGGTTTTAACTGCGAAATAGCGCATAACCAAAGTGAGGCACTCCTTAGTGC
>NZ_JBEOOG010000356.1:0-272 GCF_040308965.1 Pseudoalteromonas sp. MER144-MNA-CIBAN-0113 | reverse complement strand
GTACAGCACCTGAATCTATGGCACACGGTTTTAATAAACCTGCTGCAGCTGTTAGTCGTGATGTGCGTATCGGTGAAACCGTAACCGTATCAGAATTAGCGCATTTAATGGCAATTAAAGCCACTGTTATCATCAAGCAAATGATGAAAATGGGCACTATGGTAACGATTAACCAAGTACTTGACCAAGAAACAGCCCAAATGGTTGCTGAAGAATTAGGTCATAAAGTGGTGCTTATTCGTGAAAACGAACTTGAGCATCAAGTACTGAAA
>NZ_JBEOOG010000355.1:0-272 GCF_040308965.1 Pseudoalteromonas sp. MER144-MNA-CIBAN-0113 | reverse complement strand
AAATATATGATTGTTGTAAAATACCCCGTTTTTATAAATGGCCTGTTTAAGCACAGCCTCTTGCTCAAAGCCGCTCTTAGTAAGTGCTTTCATAGAGCCGGTATTACCAGCAAACACGGCACCAAAAATTCTGTTTAAGTGTGAGCTTGCAAACGCTTCATTGCATATAAGTTCAATAGCGAGAGTAATAATACCTTGCCCCCAATAGGCTTTATTAAGCCAATAACCAATTTCGCCATTGTGGCTGTATTCAAATTCGCCGGGAGTTATGC
>NZ_JBEOOG010000354.1:0-272 GCF_040308965.1 Pseudoalteromonas sp. MER144-MNA-CIBAN-0113 | reverse complement strand
GAGCTTACCAGTGCAGGAAAAACTATGTTTCATAAGGCTATGAAATTGCTAGATGATGCAGCACAACTTAAACAAGTTGCACACCACATAGCACAGGGGAACGAGGTAAGTATAACGATTGCAATTGAAGCATCATTTAATTTAAAAGGTATTTTACCATTACTAAAAAATATGCAAAATCAGTTCCCTGAAACTCAAATAATAATCAGGCAAGAGTACATAACAGGTGCAATTGAAGCCTTACTTGATGGCGGTGCCGATCTGTGTATAAC
>NZ_JBEOOG010000353.1:0-272 GCF_040308965.1 Pseudoalteromonas sp. MER144-MNA-CIBAN-0113 | reverse complement strand
ATATTACCTGTTTTTAATTCAAACCCTGTAGTTGTTGCATCAAGGGAGTCCTCACCTTGCAAAACAGATAAAACCAGAAGCGAATCTTTAATAGAATTCGCCATCGGCCCTACTGAATCATGGCTACTTGAAAGAGGCACAACACCTGAGCGTGATACTTGGCCCATACTCGGTTTTATTGCATAAACTCCATTTACTGAAGCTGGGCACGTAATTGAACCGTCTGTTTCAGTCCCTAATGCTATGGGCGCAAAGTTAAGTGCTACCGCAAC
>NZ_JBEOOG010000352.1:0-272 GCF_040308965.1 Pseudoalteromonas sp. MER144-MNA-CIBAN-0113 | reverse complement strand
ATCAATACGTACATCGGCACTAAAGCTTACTTTTTTACCTTCACTATTAGTTGCAATAACGCTAACTTCCTTGGTTTTATCAAACAAGCCTTCAATATCAAACTGCTCTTGGCCGGTTAAACCTAGCGACTCATGACTTTCGCCATCTTTAAACTGTAGTGGTAAAACTCCCATACCAATAAGGTTAGAGCGATGAATACGCTCATAGCTTTGTGCTATTACAGCTTTAACACCTAACAGTAGCGAGCCTTTCGCCGCCCAGTCACGAGATG
>NZ_JBEOOG010000351.1:0-272 GCF_040308965.1 Pseudoalteromonas sp. MER144-MNA-CIBAN-0113 | reverse complement strand
CAAGAAGAGCAAGCAACAGGAAAAAATGTAGTTGATGCCCGCTCGCGTTTTAAGCTTGACCGCGTGCATCTTGCATTAGCTGCATCTTTTGTAGTGGCTATTAGTGCCTTCTTTTTTAGTACAGAGCAAAATATTGCACACGAAGCGGGTGAGCATGCGCTTGCCCATGTGTACTACGAAATTAGTGCGCTTGATAAAAAAGAGCCCATTAGCCTACAAAGCGTTAACGACAAGCTTGCAGTATTAGGTGGTCATCTTGATGAGCTTCCTGG
>NZ_JBEOOG010000350.1:0-272 GCF_040308965.1 Pseudoalteromonas sp. MER144-MNA-CIBAN-0113 | reverse complement strand
CGGTGGCAGTCTTGAAAAGATGAAAGACACATATGTGGATTTTATTCATAACTTGCCGTTTTATGGTTTAGCTGTTGTATGTATTGATTCTGAAGTTGCTGCTGAACTTATTCCGCGCTTTGGTCGCCCAGTTATTACGTATGGCGAATCGAAGGATGCTGATTACCGCATGAGCGACTTTAGCCAATCAGCTAATACATGCACATTTACAGTAACTAACAAGCAAGGTGAGTGTTTAACTGCCACGTTGAATATGCCAGGTAGACATAACG
>NZ_JBEOOG010000349.1:0-272 GCF_040308965.1 Pseudoalteromonas sp. MER144-MNA-CIBAN-0113 | reverse complement strand
GTGTGAGTCAATACGCGCAAGAGCAGCTTGTATTATTAGTGAAAATACTTAAACAATAGCAGCATTATGCCTTATTAATTAAAGTTTTATTAGCAATAAGGTAGGTGATTGTTAATTTAGTTTACAAGTGTAACTTTGGCGGGGCATATTTTACAGGCATTAAAAAAGGGGCTAAATGCCCCTAGTGTTATATAAAATATTATATAAAGGTTTAGTCGTACTTTGCTTCTAGCTCATTAGCTGTATGAAACTTCTCATGGCTTTGTAATTGC
>NZ_JBEOOG010000348.1:0-272 GCF_040308965.1 Pseudoalteromonas sp. MER144-MNA-CIBAN-0113 | reverse complement strand
CAATTCAGCTAGATTTAGTTCCTCAATGAAAACATCAATCACTCTGACCGTATTATCTTCACTGACGTAATCTTCCAACGATTCTGGAAATAACGTTGATTGGTCACGACTTTCACCGCTTATAAACTTTGACATACTGCCTCAACCCTCAACTGAATCAATAGTCTAATTATATAAATATCAGTATATTAAGTGAACTAAATGTATAGATTAATAGATCATAAGCAGAACATACTTAGACCAAAAGGTGATCAGAGTTTTCACACAGTCTG
>NZ_JBEOOG010000347.1:0-273 GCF_040308965.1 Pseudoalteromonas sp. MER144-MNA-CIBAN-0113 | reverse complement strand
ACTGTAGCCGATGTAGTGGCGCTTGATGCCAATAACCGGACATTGGTGCACCAAGGACTAGCGCGTATTCGCAGTGGTAAAACTCGCCCAGGCATTACTGCCCTCATTGAGGTTGCTAATCGTAATGCCTCAAGATTGAGTGCCAGCGACTTTGGTTTTTCGCTTGCTCCGCGCCTAAATGCCGCAGGGCGCTTAGATGACATGAGTTTAGGCATAGCCTGCTTACTCAGTACCGATATAAACCAAGCTAGGCGCATTGCCAGTGAGCTAGAT
>NZ_JBEOOG010000346.1:0-273 GCF_040308965.1 Pseudoalteromonas sp. MER144-MNA-CIBAN-0113 | reverse complement strand
AATATACCCATTGATAGAGCGTAAAAATGCAGTGCTTAATTTAGCCGATGATTGATTTTAAACTAAACGAAAATACGGCGTTACACATACATACTGTAGGGGAAGAGAAAACCCCAATTATTGTTATTGATGATTTTGTAAATAATGTAGATGCGCTTATTAATTTTGCTGTGTTTTCTCAAAGTGCTAGAGAATCGTTTTGCGCACAAGAAAGTGATTTTTACCCAGGAGTAAGAAAAGCAGCACCGCTTAGTTATATCGAGCGGTTAAAAG
>NZ_JBEOOG010000345.1:0-273 GCF_040308965.1 Pseudoalteromonas sp. MER144-MNA-CIBAN-0113 | reverse complement strand
CTATTGGATGAAAGTGATTGTCGGCTATGCCTTCGCTGTTCTCGCCAGGTAGGCGCGAGGTATAATAATAATCTATGTCGTGATCGTTACTGTTAAATAAATTTAATAGTTCAAAGTCTACTTTCCAATGCGCTTGGCTATAGCTAACTAATGAATTTATAACCGTAAGGGGATTTGAGCGTTTACTACCGTCGTCAGTAAGTGTTCTTTTGCCAATATGGCGTACTCTTAATGATGACTGCCATTGTTTATTAATATGCCAATTAATCCCAC
>NZ_JBEOOG010000344.1:0-273 GCF_040308965.1 Pseudoalteromonas sp. MER144-MNA-CIBAN-0113 | reverse complement strand
CTTCAAGCCATGTAATAAATTCGCCGTTTACTTTACGAAGCGCTGCTGAGTTTGGTTTATTATCAGACGAGCTATTATCGATAAAGGTTTTGCTGTCTTTTGCTAGCACAACATTATGGTACTGACCTTTTTCGGTGATACGTTTGGCATCGCCCTTTTTAAATAAAGGCGCGCTGTATAAATGGCTTTCAAGCGGTGTATCTTTTCGGCCGGCAAAGTAAACAATGCCTTTTTTCTCATCAATACCTTTTAAGCTATCAACAGCCCAATCAC
>NZ_JBEOOG010000343.1:0-274 GCF_040308965.1 Pseudoalteromonas sp. MER144-MNA-CIBAN-0113 | reverse complement strand
CCTTTGCGCCAATCTATAAGTAGGTGTTTAGTTAAAAAGCTAGCAACCACCATGCGTAAACGGTTATGCATCCACCCGGTTTGCAAGAGTTGCCTCATCGCAGCGTCAACAAGCGGGTAACCTGTGCGGCCTTCGCACCATGCTTTAAATTCGTCATCGCTGCTACGCCAAACTACCGCGTTATACTTTTCGTTAAAATTATCGCCACGCGAAAGCTTTGGAAATTGCGCAATTAAATGCCGATAAAATTCACGCCAAATAAGCTCATTAACCC
>NZ_JBEOOG010000342.1:0-274 GCF_040308965.1 Pseudoalteromonas sp. MER144-MNA-CIBAN-0113 | reverse complement strand
AGTGTCGACAGCTCATCACTTAAGCTAACATCTAATATAATTTCGGGGTATAGCGCGCTAAATTCATCAAGCAGTGGCAGTAATATTTTGTCACCAAAACTCACCATTGAGCTTATACATAATCGCCCCATTGGTGTTGTTTGATAACTGCGCACAGTTTCGTGGCTTTGCTCTAGCTGATTTAATATTTGCTGAACATCGTTATAGTAAATTTGCCCAACTTCGGTCAATTTAACTATGCGGGTAGAACGCTTTAAAAGCGTCGCCCCTAAGC
>NZ_JBEOOG010000341.1:0-274 GCF_040308965.1 Pseudoalteromonas sp. MER144-MNA-CIBAN-0113 | reverse complement strand
CTTTAAAGGCGGGCGACATGGAGGGGATATTCAAGGTGTTATTAACGCATTACCGTATTTAAATAATTTAGGTGTAACACAGCTTTGGCTTACTCCAGTGCTTGAAAACAACATGCCAGATTACTCTTATCATGGTTACGCGATTACAGACTTTTACAACGTTGATCCGCGAATGGGATCGAATAACCTATACAAAACGTTATCAATAAAGGCTAAAGAGCAGGGCATTGGGCTTGTTATGGATATGGTGCTTAATCACTTTGGTGCTGAGCAC
>NZ_JBEOOG010000340.1:0-274 GCF_040308965.1 Pseudoalteromonas sp. MER144-MNA-CIBAN-0113 | reverse complement strand
AGGTAAGGCAAATCGATAAAAATAAATAAAGGCGGCTAATGATTACAGGCTCAGCACCGATAGTTGCCCTGTTATGGTTATTATACCCAGTAATTTAAAGGGCAATCGCGAATAGACATTACGATAGGCAATGCCTTACAAGTCGAAGGCAGTGTCAGAATAGCCCAGCCTAGGTAAAGCAATCAAAGGAAGCAATCATGCTATGATGAGCTGGTTTATTTTTATACCGTATTTTCAATAACGTGAATAGACCAACCATACCATAATAATAAAG
>NZ_JBEOOG010000339.1:0-274 GCF_040308965.1 Pseudoalteromonas sp. MER144-MNA-CIBAN-0113 | reverse complement strand
TGTAGCAGCTACGACTATTACGCCAACAGGTGCCACTCAGGCTTCAATAAACGATGGTGACACCGTTATTTTTGCTAACTTTAGAGCAGATAGAGCCCGCGAAATTACCCGCGCTTTTGTTGAGCATGAATTTGATGGTTTTACTAAAAAAAGAACGCCAGAGCTTAGCGCATTTGTAATGATGACAGAGTATGCAGCCGATATAGACGCACCTGTTGCATTTGGACCTACACCACTAATAAACGAACTCGGTGAATGGTTTGAAAAAAATAAT
>NZ_JBEOOG010000338.1:0-274 GCF_040308965.1 Pseudoalteromonas sp. MER144-MNA-CIBAN-0113 | reverse complement strand
GAGAGGATATCTTCTTTACGTACAACCAGTGATATTTTAGAGCGGCGACGTAAAAAATCACTTAGTTTAGTTACCATTTCTCGTTCGGCAGCATGTTCAATTTCAACACGTAAATACTCTGAATTTTTAATTAGAAGCTCAGCTTTTTCAGGAACTTCTCGAATTTTTTCTAACATGTTAATTGCATTTCTTCCGTAACGTCTCCAAAAGCGTTTGCTGAGTACTTCAGTAGATGTTTTGGGAGTTAAGCCGTCTAAATTCATTAGCTTAGCAC
>NZ_JBEOOG010000337.1:0-274 GCF_040308965.1 Pseudoalteromonas sp. MER144-MNA-CIBAN-0113 | reverse complement strand
ACTTAAAACTAGCTATTGCTATGAACGTAGGTTTGCCTCTTGCACTTGGTTTATTAGTTGGTGATGTGTGGGGTATGTTAATTCTTGCAGGTTTACTACGCTTAGTACTAAGCCAACACTTTACCTTTTTTATAAACTCAGTTGCACATATTTGGGGCTCTCGCCCATACACCGAAAAAAATACGGCACGCGATAACGGCTTTTTAGCGTTATTTACATACGGTGAGGGGTATCACAACTTCCACCATATTTTTGCAAGCGACTACCGTAACGG
>NZ_JBEOOG010000336.1:0-275 GCF_040308965.1 Pseudoalteromonas sp. MER144-MNA-CIBAN-0113 | reverse complement strand
ATCTAGAGCATAACGACACTGTAACTGGCGAGCAGTTAAACTATAAAATTCCTTTAAATTGGCAGCCATGGTTTTTAAAGGTAAAAGCTATATTTGCTAAAAATACTCAGCTGGTCGAATCCCTACAGAACGTTAATAAAGATTTAGATAAAAAATTGCAGCTACAGTCTGAAAAACTAACCAGCAGCTACGAAGCCAAAGAGCGTCATTTAGCTTTACTTAATACTGTACTTAATAACGTTCCTGACTTTATTTATTTTAAAAGTATTGATGGC
>NZ_JBEOOG010000335.1:0-275 GCF_040308965.1 Pseudoalteromonas sp. MER144-MNA-CIBAN-0113 | reverse complement strand
AGATAAACCAACACTTGTCTATTTTTGGGGAACTTGGTGCCCTATTTGTAGTATTACCTCCCCTGCCATAAACGAACTCGCAAACGAGAATAACTACCCTATCGTGAGCATCGCAGTAAAATCAGGTTCGGATCAAAAGCTACATGAGTATCTAAATGATCATGGCTACAGTTTTATCACTGTCAACGATCAACACGGTGAGATATTTGCCGATTGGCAAGGGCAAGTCACGCCATCTTATATAATCTTAAAAGATAATAAAATGACGCAAGGGC
>NZ_JBEOOG010000334.1:0-275 GCF_040308965.1 Pseudoalteromonas sp. MER144-MNA-CIBAN-0113 | reverse complement strand
GGTGAACGCGGCCGGCCGTGCGGCCGCAGGCGTGGCAGGTGGCTGGGCCGGCGCTCAGGCCGGCGCGGCGCTCGGTGCATTCGGTGGTCCGTTCGCGCCCGTTACGGTGCCGCTCGGCGGTGCGATCGGTGGCGCGGTGGGCTACTTGGGCGCCACGTGGGCCGGGGACACTCTGTCGCGGATGAACATGCTGCCGTCGCAACGGGCCGGCTTGCTGTCCAGCGCGTCGGGTGGCCAGGTGCAGGTGCCGCAGGACATGCAGGACCGTCTGAGCA
>NZ_JBEOOG010000333.1:0-275 GCF_040308965.1 Pseudoalteromonas sp. MER144-MNA-CIBAN-0113 | reverse complement strand
ACCAACACTACTCATACTTACGCCGTCTCGTAATGCCGCAAAATCTACTCGGGAGTGGGTTAACACATTACGTTCAAAAATCGATCATGATAAATATCGGATTCGGGACGTCCTAGCTGTCAATTTACCATTCTTTATGTCGGAAGAGGATGCCATTGGTCGGGCAAAAGAAAAAGTACCGCAACGCTACCACGATCAAACTTGGATTCTGAACTCACAGGTCATGGAAGAAGCGTTAGGTGTGCCCTCAGATAGTGATGAAGCAGTCATTGTTG
>NZ_JBEOOG010000332.1:0-275 GCF_040308965.1 Pseudoalteromonas sp. MER144-MNA-CIBAN-0113 | reverse complement strand
ATCGATAATCGCCCTGTTGATATTTTCGTCGCACTCATCGTACCAGATGGCGATAACCAGCAGCACTTAAAGACTCTAGCAACCATTGCTGATAAACTAAACAACAAAGATTTTTGTAAACAGTTACGCAGTGCAAAATCAGATACTGAGCTTTACCAAGTTATTGTCAATCAATCATAGTTTTATAAAGGGTGTTAAATGGAGTTAATTATCATAAGCGGCCGTTCTGGTTCTGGAAAGTCGGTTGCTTTACGCGTTGTAGAAGATTTAGGTTA
>NZ_JBEOOG010000331.1:0-275 GCF_040308965.1 Pseudoalteromonas sp. MER144-MNA-CIBAN-0113 | reverse complement strand
GTTTAAAGGCTCTGGTAGAGCATTAAGTGCTAAAAGAGGTGTAGATTTAACTTCCACTTCAGCAGCTTCTGCAGCGTCGTCTAAGCGGTCTGAAATTTCAAATGCAAGTGCGCCCATTTCTGTTTGCTTTTCGTAAAATGCATCTACTTTTTCAGCTTGTTCTAATTCAGCACGTAAGTCAGCTTTAACATCGTCATACGCTTTAACTTGTTGTGGTTGAATGTCTGTAAGTTTAATTATGTGATAACCAAACTCAGAAGCAACAACCTCAGAAA
>NZ_JBEOOG010000330.1:0-275 GCF_040308965.1 Pseudoalteromonas sp. MER144-MNA-CIBAN-0113 | reverse complement strand
GCAATTACAAAGCCATGAGAAGTTTCATACAGCTAATGAGCTAGAAGCAAAGTACGACTAACTACTTTTATATAATATTTTTATATAACACTAAGGGGCATTTAGCCCCTTTTTTAATGCCTGAAAAACACTCCTCATTAAAGTTACGCTTGTAAACTAAATTAACAAACAATCCCTTATTGCTAATAAAACTTTAATTAATAAGGCATAATGCTGCTATTGTTTTAGAATAATCACTAATAATACAAGCTGCTCTTGCGCGTATTGACTCACAC
>NZ_JBEOOG010000329.1:0-276 GCF_040308965.1 Pseudoalteromonas sp. MER144-MNA-CIBAN-0113 | reverse complement strand
ATACTAAGCCTACCAGTACTAATGGAATAGCAACAACGTGTAGCGCAAAGAAACGGTTTAGAGTAATACCAGAGATGATATAGTCACCACGTACCCATTCAGCAAGGCCATCACCAATAACAGGTAGAGCTGCAGGTAAGTTCAAGATAACCTGAGCACCCCAGAATGACATGTTGCCCCAAGGTAGTAGGTAACCGAAGAAACCTTCTGCCATAAGTGCTAGGTAGATACCCATACCGATGAGCCAGATAAGCTCACGAGGTTTTTGGTATGAAC
>NZ_JBEOOG010000328.1:0-276 GCF_040308965.1 Pseudoalteromonas sp. MER144-MNA-CIBAN-0113 | reverse complement strand
CTAGTACCGTTAAACGCTTTTAGTAACTTAGGGTGGGTACGCAGCTTAGTGGCCACACTTTGCGATAGCGTCATGGCATTCGGGCGCATAAGTGGTGCATCAAGCATGTCTAAAAAGAACGGCAAAATATCCAGTGTTGCATCATCTAAACGCTTTTGTCCGCCCGCCGCTAATGATTGAGTGCTACCAAAGTTAGCAGCTTTGTTGTACATATTAGCAACGCGTATTTCACGATTAAGCAATACCAAATCAGTTAAACTTTCAGCAGCATGTAAA
>NZ_JBEOOG010000327.1:0-276 GCF_040308965.1 Pseudoalteromonas sp. MER144-MNA-CIBAN-0113 | reverse complement strand
CCCATGAGCGATGTAAGAAGCAGTGCACATTATCGCACTACGGTAAGCAAAAACTTATTACAACGCATTGGTATTGAGTTTTGTGAGCCGCAAGCACGCAACAATAACAACATTGCCATTACGAGGATCTCACATGCGTCACTTTGAAATGGATAAACTAAAAGCGCAAGGTGGTAGCGTTGGACAATCTAAATATCACGAAAGCGCTATTAAACAAGTTTGTGGAAGTGCAAATTTTGCCGACGATAATCCTGAGCCTTACGGTTGCCTGCATGC
>NZ_JBEOOG010000326.1:0-276 GCF_040308965.1 Pseudoalteromonas sp. MER144-MNA-CIBAN-0113 | reverse complement strand
ATACTTCACTGAATTGCCGTGGATGCTCGATTCGCAAATTAAACAACATAACTTACGCCAGCAGTATGATTCGTTATGGCCAGAGCAAGTAGATATTAGCCAACGCTTATTTGCAATGGCGTACGATGCTGTATCAATATTACATGACATCAGGCAGTTAAGCGTAATGCTAGGCAATCAATATAGTGGTTTAAGCGGTAAGTTATCTGTTAATACCAGCGGCCATATAGAACGCACGCTCGACTGGGCTCAATATACAAACCGTCGCATTAAGCC
>NZ_JBEOOG010000325.1:0-276 GCF_040308965.1 Pseudoalteromonas sp. MER144-MNA-CIBAN-0113 | reverse complement strand
CTCATAGACTCGATTTAACTATAACTTTTAAAATCTATAGCTTGCGCCAAATGTAATACGGCGGTCTGTAATACCTTGGAAACAAAGTAAAGCACCTTCGTTAACACAAGACTGGCTAACTTCTGATTCAGTTAAGTTAACGGCTTCAATACCGATATTTAGCTGATCGTTCACATCATAACTTATGCTGGCATTAAGCTGCCCTCTGTCTTCTTGTACAACAGGGAAACCCCATGGAAAGCTCGAGGTGCTACCAAAGTCAGTTGAACGGTACCC
>NZ_JBEOOG010000324.1:0-276 GCF_040308965.1 Pseudoalteromonas sp. MER144-MNA-CIBAN-0113 | reverse complement strand
CCATAAGGCTTCTTCTAAATCTTTAGCTTTGTGCATTGCGTACTGACTTACGTATTTTAGCTCATTAGAAAGATAATCAGTATCGGGGCGACCTGTGCGCGATATATACAAACGCATTACGAATATAAGTTGCGATGTAATACCTTTACTAATTTGTTTATAAAAGCTTGAGTAGTCTTCACCTAAAGCGCATTGGCTAACAATAGCCTCTTCAATACTGCCTTTTCGAGGATCGAAGTTAATAGCAAGTGTAAAAGCAAGCGGTGCATCTTGGCG
>NZ_JBEOOG010000323.1:0-276 GCF_040308965.1 Pseudoalteromonas sp. MER144-MNA-CIBAN-0113 | reverse complement strand
GTGTATGATAGTGATGAATATTTCATCACTATCAAGGTTTGTTATGCGTACCCCATTGTTAGCCATACTTTTACCACTTTGTTTAACTGCATGCTTAGATAAAGCACCCACTGAAACGCAGCAAGTAACAATCACCTCAGAAGCTGAAGCACCAAAGCAAGAGCTACAAAAGCTAAAAGAAAACACTCAATTACAAGAAAATACTAAAAAGAACGTAGTTGCTGAAAAAATACCAAAAGCTGATTTAAAAAACGTTTCAATAGACGATATAAAAAC
>NZ_JBEOOG010000322.1:0-276 GCF_040308965.1 Pseudoalteromonas sp. MER144-MNA-CIBAN-0113 | reverse complement strand
CACCAATACAGTGCCCGCCAACTAGTCCTGGTTGTAACTTCATAAAGTTCCATTTGGTACCTGCAGCCTCTATGACTTCTCTAGTATTAATACCTAGCTTTTCAAATATTTGATGTAGCTCATTCACCAAAGCAATATTTACATCACGTTGAACATTTTCAATAACCTTAGAAGCTTCAGCTACTTTTATTGAACTTGCTTTATGTGTCCCAACTGTGATTATTGACTTATAAAGCTGGTCTACTTTTTCAGCAATCTCAGGAGTCGACCCTGAAG
>NZ_JBEOOG010000321.1:0-276 GCF_040308965.1 Pseudoalteromonas sp. MER144-MNA-CIBAN-0113 | reverse complement strand
ATTCAAACTGGTTTGACATAAAAGACAAAACAGCAAAAGAGCTTTAATAAAACCAATTTAAAGTTAATTTTGAGGTTGCTTCGGTTTATAACCGTTCATCCTCAAAATGCCATTTAAATAAATAAAATTTTAGGTTTAAGCTCTTAATTTAACTAATATTACTTTGATTTATTAAGCATCGCTTTTAAATCGGCAAATGGAGAATGCGTTGCAGCCTCAACTTTGCGATCTGTAGTCGACCCGCCATACATAATATGCTCGTGGTATTTATTGTGC
>NZ_JBEOOG010000320.1:0-277 GCF_040308965.1 Pseudoalteromonas sp. MER144-MNA-CIBAN-0113 | reverse complement strand
AACGAGGAGAGTCCATCAACCACTACAATCGCTAAATCGTATTTAGCCTGTGTAGTGTGCTTTTGTTTATTCATATAGCTGAGAAGTATTTGCCTACCATTTTCATCAAGCTTGCGGCCTAAATCGGGTCGCTGAAGGTAAGTAACCCTGTCAACGGCTTGGCTGTGTAAATGCAGGGGAGGGGCAACCTCTTTTAGAGCACTAATACTGCCTAGTTGCTCAGTCATTTCGTTAATATCAAGCGGAAAACTCACTGCATCGCGCGCTTGTGCATGAG
>NZ_JBEOOG010000319.1:0-277 GCF_040308965.1 Pseudoalteromonas sp. MER144-MNA-CIBAN-0113 | reverse complement strand
TAATTACTCTCTGGCAGTAGTGTTACTGCCCTTAATTCTCAAAGCTGATATACTGCTTGAGCCAATTAAACAAACAAATACAGAGCACTTTCATAAATAATGATTAATAACCAACCCTACTTAGCAGGCAATCTGTGAAAATACCTAAACGCCTACAACCTCTTGTTGATGATGGCCTTATTGACGAAGTAATAAGCCGACTAATGAGCGGTAAAGAAGCCGATGTATTTATTGTGCGTTGTGGTGAACATATTCGCTGTGCGAAAGTGTATAAAGA
>NZ_JBEOOG010000318.1:0-277 GCF_040308965.1 Pseudoalteromonas sp. MER144-MNA-CIBAN-0113 | reverse complement strand
CCTAGAACTCAAGCACACAATGTCATAAAAGGGCTTACAAAAAATAAGCTTATAAAGTCTCTTGGAACTGCCAGAAACTATGAGCAATCACTTAACACCGTTGCCTCTTGGGCTCAAGATATTGGCATAAACGGTATTCAGGCAATGACCATCGATCAAGCACTCAATTATTTAGATTACCGTAAAGAAATAGTGGGTCAAAAGTCACTGGATATGGAGCGCCAAGCTATACAAGCAATGATGAGGCTAAACGGCAAACTTAAAGACAAGCAAACAC
>NZ_JBEOOG010000317.1:0-277 GCF_040308965.1 Pseudoalteromonas sp. MER144-MNA-CIBAN-0113 | reverse complement strand
ATCGTACTTAGGTAATTTAGGCACTCTTTTGTTTACGGTACTAAAAGTAGATAACTCACCAGCAAGCTCTATTAGACGAGTATAAAGAACGCTTGGATGAAGATTATTAACTGATAATAAGTTTTCAAAAACAGCGTCATACTTGTTTAATGTTTGCAGCATAATAAAATCAGCTACAGAGGTACTTCCCGCATAACCTTGGCACAATCTAACAGCAATACTCTCTGAGCGCTGCTTGATCATTGAGCCAATCTCTCTCACTAAACCAAGTAATGGC
>NZ_JBEOOG010000316.1:0-277 GCF_040308965.1 Pseudoalteromonas sp. MER144-MNA-CIBAN-0113 | reverse complement strand
TGCTTAACCACACAAATAAAAACCCAGACACGGCCATAGATAAACTTTTAATAAATGGCATTTTTTCATCAGTACTTAATAAACCAGCGGTTTAAACGCCGTTTAAACATAATTTAAATAAGGATTTAATCATGGCATTTTCAATAAAATTAAACACAGCACGTTACACAGCACAATTGGCATTTAGTGATCGCGTTACTAACCAAAGCATGTTTTCGCTACTGGCAAAAATGGACCCACAGGGGGAGTTAATCGACAACTGCGACGGTAATATAAA
>NZ_JBEOOG010000315.1:0-277 GCF_040308965.1 Pseudoalteromonas sp. MER144-MNA-CIBAN-0113 | reverse complement strand
AATTTATGTCGAGGCAACGTCGGCGGCAGAAAACGCGGTTGATGTGGTTTATAGTTGGCAATTTTAGAAGGCAATTTTGGATAATACTGTTATCAGCTAATGGTTGATTTATTAACTCTAATATTGCCCAAATAGTATTTACTGTACTTTAATCAACTGTACTTTAATCAATAAAAAACGCCTTTCGATAAAGGCGTTTTTTTGTGAGGTGTAATTTTAACTATTTGGTCAAAATTAAGCGGTTATTGCGAGTTAAGCGTAAGCGATATTCCTCACC
>NZ_JBEOOG010000314.1:0-277 GCF_040308965.1 Pseudoalteromonas sp. MER144-MNA-CIBAN-0113 | reverse complement strand
GCATTGAACCGGCTATTGGTATTCGCATTCGCCTAAACTCAGTAGGCAAAGGCAAGTGGCAAAACACGGGCGGCGAAAAAGGCAAGTTTGGTTTAACAGCAGGCCAAGTACTAAGTGCTGTTGAAGTGCTTAAAAAGCATAATAAGCTGCACTTAATGCAAATGGTGCATTTTCATATTGGTTCTCAAATTGCCAACATTCGTGATATTCACCGTGCTTTACGTGAATGTGCACGCCACTTTGCTGAGCTTACACAGTTAAACGTACCGTTAAATAC
>NZ_JBEOOG010000313.1:0-277 GCF_040308965.1 Pseudoalteromonas sp. MER144-MNA-CIBAN-0113 | reverse complement strand
AATAGGATAGTGCAAAGATCAAAACAAACTAAGTTATGCAAATAGCTAAGGCTGGTGTTTACTTTGCGCTGAACGTACTAATTTAAATAGGTGTGCTTGTGTTGAGTAGTTGCAATCACAGGGTGAATTGAGGTGTTTTTTAATACAATTAATTTAGTAAATGTAAATAAAAAAGGCCAAGTAAATTACTTGGCCTCTTTATTGTTTTTAATGTTTTAATTCAAGAGTTAAGTATTACTCTGGCGCAACGTCTAATGTAGTAAATAACGAGTAACGC
>NZ_JBEOOG010000312.1:0-277 GCF_040308965.1 Pseudoalteromonas sp. MER144-MNA-CIBAN-0113 | reverse complement strand
AACTAAATCGGCTTTGTCTGTGCCCATTCTTGATGACTTACCACCAGCAAGCACAACGCCTGTAAAATCTCGCTTAACTTTCATATTAGCTTTTATATGAGTATTCACATCAGCTCCCATATTAGCCGCCTAACATGGCTAAGTGAGTTGTCGCACCTGTAAGACGCTTATCTAGCTCATGGCTTATTTCTTTATTGCCCATAGCGGCTCGAATTGCCTTTACGGTCGCTGCAGTATCATCCTCGTTTAGCAGTTCGCGTAAATCTATACCTTGCTC
>NZ_JBEOOG010000311.1:0-277 GCF_040308965.1 Pseudoalteromonas sp. MER144-MNA-CIBAN-0113 | reverse complement strand
GTGCATGTACCATTCAAGTTCCACCTTATAGTGCAGATATCAGCAACGTTTCTAAACTAAAAGAAGAGTCTAATACACCAGTCTCAGTCGGAAAAATTGAATCTGAAAAAAAATTAAATAAGATATCACTTCGAGGCTCTCCTCTTGTTTCATCTGTAGGCAACAGCTATGGTGAATATATTGAGAGCGCTTTAATACAAGAATTAAAACTGGCTAAACTTTGGTCTGGTGTTGCTAAAAAGCAAGTGACTGGCAAGGTTATTGACCAAGATATTGA
>NZ_JBEOOG010000310.1:0-277 GCF_040308965.1 Pseudoalteromonas sp. MER144-MNA-CIBAN-0113 | reverse complement strand
GATAAATCATGTTTTACAGGTACCGTATCTATAATGACGTCAAAGGCAGATTGCGAGTCTTTCATTTCGTCATCATTAGATGACACTAAGTAGTGCTGAGCACCCAATTTAACCGCATCATCTTTTTTAGACTCACTACGGCCAATTACCGTAACGCTTGCGCCCATTGCAACTGCATTTTTAACAGCCATGTGGCCAAGTCCGCCTAGACCAACAACACCAACACGGCTACCTTTTTTTACGCCCCATTTATGAAGTGGCGAGTAAGTAGTAATAC
>NZ_JBEOOG010000309.1:0-277 GCF_040308965.1 Pseudoalteromonas sp. MER144-MNA-CIBAN-0113 | reverse complement strand
CCAGAAGATGGTGCGGGTGCTGCACTTGCAATGCAAAACGCACTAAACGATGCGCAAGTAAACGCTGAGCAAATTGGTTACATTAACGCACACGGTACATCTACAAATGCAGGCGATAAAGCAGAAACTGCCGCTGTTAAGTCTATTTTTGGTAATGCAGCTAAAGATGTAATGGTAGGCTCGTCTAAATCGATGATGGGTCACTTGTTAGGTGCTGCAGGCTCGGTTGAATCGATTATTTCGATTTTATCACTGACAGATCAAAAAGTGTCGCCAA
>NZ_JBEOOG010000308.1:0-277 GCF_040308965.1 Pseudoalteromonas sp. MER144-MNA-CIBAN-0113 | reverse complement strand
GTCTATGTAGTGTGGCTATTCCCCATAAATAGGCAATAACGCAGTATAAATACAAAACATGCGCTGCCCTTTGAGCTCGATCTAAGGACGATTAACACGCCCAAGTAAAAACAATAAAAAATACAATAGATAACAATTTAATTGTGGCTTAAACACATGGAGAGTTGAGTGAGTAATAACCTATCAGATGAAATATGGCGAAACTTGGAGTTACTGCCGTTTTGTGTATTACTTTATGATGCCAATGAAAATATATTTAAAGTTAACAGCCAAGCAC
>NZ_JBEOOG010000307.1:0-278 GCF_040308965.1 Pseudoalteromonas sp. MER144-MNA-CIBAN-0113 | reverse complement strand
CAAAAGCACTGCGCGGAAACATGCCCATAAATATTACTTTTCACCGTCGGGAACAAACACATACCCCAAACCCCAAACGGTTTGAATATATCGCGGATTGGCAGCATCTACTTCAATCATGCGGCGAAGTCTCGACACTTGCACATCAATGCTTCGCTCAAGCGCACTGTAATCGCGGCCACGCGCTAAGTTCATTAGCTTATCGCGGCTAAGTGGCTCACGTGGATGCGAAACAAGCGCTTTAAGCACTGCAAACTCACCACTGGTAAGCGATATTG
>NZ_JBEOOG010000306.1:0-278 GCF_040308965.1 Pseudoalteromonas sp. MER144-MNA-CIBAN-0113 | reverse complement strand
AATCTAGAGAGTTTTAATCACTATCAGCAAACTCAAGCATGGACGTGGGAACATCAAGCACTTGTGCGGGCTCGGTTAATTTTGGGCCAAGACGATCTTATAGATCGTTTTTCACAAATTCGTAAAAGTATTCTTTGCCAACAGCGCGATGATACCGTGTTAAAAGCCGATGTAATAAAAATGCGCGAAAAAATGCGCGACCATCTAGCGAAAGGAAATTCAGAACAATTTGATTTAAAACAAGATATTGGCGGTATGGCTGATATTGAGTTTATTAC
>NZ_JBEOOG010000305.1:0-278 GCF_040308965.1 Pseudoalteromonas sp. MER144-MNA-CIBAN-0113 | reverse complement strand
GATTTACAGTTTCCACATCATGAAAACGAAATTGCCCAATCGTGCTGTGCAAACAACGGCAAGTATGTAAATACATGGATACATACTGGCATGGTTCAAGTAAACAAAGAAAAAATGTCTAAGTCGTTAGATAACTTCTTTACAGTGCGTGAAGTTTTAAAAGCATACGATCCTGAATCTGTTCGTTACTTTTTAATTTCAGGTCATTACCGCAGCCAACTTAATTATTCACAAGAAAATTTAGACCAAGCGCGTTCATCACTTGAGCGCATTTATAC
>NZ_JBEOOG010000304.1:0-278 GCF_040308965.1 Pseudoalteromonas sp. MER144-MNA-CIBAN-0113 | reverse complement strand
CTACAGCACGCCGTTACTTGGAGTATTTGCTTGAATCAGGTAAGTTAACAGCGGATCAAAGTTATGGCAGTATTGGCCGCCCTGAACGTTGCTATAAAATAGCGAAGTAACTTTTTGTACCTAAGGCTTAAATATTAAATTCTATTTATTTCAACACCTTACGTTTTTTTTGTTATGTTTGATATTTAATAGATTCTGACGATAAAAAAAATATGTTGAATTGATTGCATTTTAAGCGGCTTGTATGGTGATGTTCGCTTTAAGTGATGTTATACTCC
>NZ_JBEOOG010000303.1:0-278 GCF_040308965.1 Pseudoalteromonas sp. MER144-MNA-CIBAN-0113 | reverse complement strand
GCTCTGCGTTGACAGCTAGTTGTTCAATATTCATTTTATTATTTCTCTTTTTGATACCTTTTTAAGTATAGACTTTTACATTAGTAAGTTCTAATATAATTAACATTAGGTTTTACTAATATTAAGATGGCCATGAAACTAGCGATGCCATTTTATTAATCGGCGGAAGTGCTGTAGCAGTATCCGCACTATTAAGTTACTTTATATAAAGTAACTTTCAGTTTTTAACGTTATTTATAAGTATTAACTCAATTCAACCTACTTATACCAAGTAGCAC
>NZ_JBEOOG010000302.1:0-278 GCF_040308965.1 Pseudoalteromonas sp. MER144-MNA-CIBAN-0113 | reverse complement strand
ACATTATAAAATGCAGCAATATAGTCAGGACGTTTATTTTGATACTTCAAATAATAGGCATGCTCCCATACATCAAGTCCCAAAATATGGATATTTCCCTGCATTAAAGGGCAATCTTGATTAGCACTATTTTCTACAATCAACTTTTCATCCGGCGTTACACATAACCACGCCCAACCACTACCAAATTGGCTAATTGCCGCGGCTGTAAATTGGTCTTTAAATTTATCAAAACTGCCTAGTTGCTCATTTATAACCTGAGCCACAATACCTTCAGG
>NZ_JBEOOG010000301.1:0-278 GCF_040308965.1 Pseudoalteromonas sp. MER144-MNA-CIBAN-0113 | reverse complement strand
GGTAATGGTTTTCGCTACGCGTATAACGAGCAACATCTAAGTAATTACCATGTTATTGGCTTACATGAATTAAAAAATAATCAAGCAATTATAGATGCAATGAGTGAAGCTAACTTTAAGTTTGATAGCTATCAATCTATACAAGTTAAGCGAAAAATTACACTAACGCAGGCAATTGAAAATGCACTAAGTAATTTTAACGATTTACCACTGGGTATTGAAGTTGATTTAGATAGTATTACTTACATGCCGGTTAGTGCGTACACATGTTGCGGATT
>NZ_JBEOOG010000300.1:0-278 GCF_040308965.1 Pseudoalteromonas sp. MER144-MNA-CIBAN-0113 | reverse complement strand
GGTTACGAGCTTTCATGGCTAAACAATAAAGGTAAACCGCAAGTTGCCGTAGCCTTATTTACCTTTGAATGCCAAAGCAGCCATATTATTGAGTCAAAGTCGTTTAAACTTTATTTAAATAGCTTTAACCAAACCCGATTTGAAAGCATTGATGTAGTAAAACAGCACTTAATTGATGACTTATCAAACGCGGTTAACAGCCCTGTCAAAGTGACTTTATATAATCCTGATGATTACAATTGCTTACCGTGTACAGCGCTGCCAGGTGAATGTATTGA
>NZ_JBEOOG010000299.1:0-278 GCF_040308965.1 Pseudoalteromonas sp. MER144-MNA-CIBAN-0113 | reverse complement strand
ATCCAAACCCACTAATGACCAGTTGCCACCTGCATCCGTTGTAGTGGTATATGTTGCACCAATACCACCATTAACAAGTTGCTCGGTAATGGTAATTTCACTGCCAATAGGCAAGTCAGACGTACCGCTTAGGGTAATTAATAAACCAAGTTCAAACGTTGGTGTAAAGGCAAGTGCTGGCGGGGTTACGTCTACTTCGCCACTGTCCGTGCCGGTGCCAGTGTTGCCTGCAGCATCAGTGATGCTGGCGCTGACGCTGTAGTTCCCTTCAGCTAATG
>NZ_JBEOOG010000298.1:0-278 GCF_040308965.1 Pseudoalteromonas sp. MER144-MNA-CIBAN-0113 | reverse complement strand
TTAGATTTAACATCGCAAGAACTTGAAATTTTAGAGAGTAATAATCTAATGTTGGCTTAACCAGATCTCAGGTTAACTAAAGTCTCGCCTTGAATTTGAGTAGGTTTAGGTAAATAGTTGAATGATTAAAATGAATTACATTAAGTCTAAAGAAGCCTTAATGTATAAATATAGAATTAATGCGTGAGCTATTTCCGGTTTGTGCCCAGACTGTGTAAAAACTAATTTTTAATAAATTGTCTTGGGTATGTTCTTAGTTTAAAACCATCTAGGATGGT
>NZ_JBEOOG010000297.1:0-279 GCF_040308965.1 Pseudoalteromonas sp. MER144-MNA-CIBAN-0113 | reverse complement strand
GAGCCAATAACTAAAGCAATACCTACTACATAGTTCGGAATATCAAAAGCGACTTTAAATGCAGCTGCAATAGAGTTTGATTGCACTGCGTTAAATACAAAACCAAACGCTAATATTAAACACAGTGAAAAAATAACGCCCATCCAGCGCTTACCTAAACCATATTCCATATAATAAGCAGGGCCACCACGAAAGTTCCCCTGTTCATCACGCGTTTTATAAGCTTGCGCTAATGTGCTCTCGGCAAAACTAGTCGCCATACCAATTAAAGCAATAAGC
>NZ_JBEOOG010000296.1:0-279 GCF_040308965.1 Pseudoalteromonas sp. MER144-MNA-CIBAN-0113 | reverse complement strand
AGCCAACTCGGGACTATAAATTTACACGCTGGGCGCGACCTATGCCTTGAAACAGAACAAAACAATGTTCAGTTTGTTATTAAAAACAATCAATTTATTGATGTTAAAAATAACGTGTCGCAAACCACAAATAACAGCCATGTAAATTATCAAAGTGGTGGCAGCCAAGCCTTCAGTGGTAAAAATGCGGCCCTTACGAGCGAGAATGAAATATCACTCCTCACCGGACGTGCAGTAAAAGTAAATGCCCAAAGCGACATACTCCTTAAAACCAATAAC
>NZ_JBEOOG010000295.1:0-279 GCF_040308965.1 Pseudoalteromonas sp. MER144-MNA-CIBAN-0113 | reverse complement strand
GGTACTGCGTTTACAAGGTTTAAATGCCGATCGCTTTGATGTGCGCAAGGTGCTTAAAACCGACAGCCAATTTGGCAAAGCAACGCCCAATGTTGCAGCCACAGCGCAAGCTGCTAAAGAACATTTAATCCCGCTGTTAGACGCTCAAGTAATTGTGACTCAAGGATTTATTGGCAGTGACGAATACGGCCAAACAACAACGCTAGGACGTGGTGGTTCAGACTACAGCGCTGCATTATTAGCTGAAGCAATTAACGCTAAAAGTGTGCATATTTGGAC
>NZ_JBEOOG010000294.1:0-279 GCF_040308965.1 Pseudoalteromonas sp. MER144-MNA-CIBAN-0113 | reverse complement strand
ACAGGCTTAACTTACATTGGCGCTGCAGACTTTGATGATCAATTCTTAAGTGGTTTTGGTATTGCTCCAGGTGGAGTAGGGATTGGTTCAGTAACGTATCATGATGTTCAAGCAAGTTACCATATCAGCGATTCAACAGAGCTTTACGCTGGTGCAAGTAACTTATTTGATAAAGAGCCACCACGCATTTTATCGGGTGTGAGCGGTTCAAGTACTGGTACTGAAACTGATGCTGGTACGTACGACCCAATTGGTCAATCATTCTACATAGGTTTTAGA
>NZ_JBEOOG010000293.1:0-280 GCF_040308965.1 Pseudoalteromonas sp. MER144-MNA-CIBAN-0113 | reverse complement strand
CGTGCATACTTTATAAATATAAACAGTAAAAATGCAGCTTCAGCTATATGCTGTATATCAGATATAAACAGCCTATCTTGAATAGATAGCGAAAAAAAGCTGTAATAACCCAGCATTACGCTGCTAAAAGCAGTAAATGCACAAACAAGTTTAAAGCCAATACCGCGATAATCTAAAAACTGGCTAATAGCAAGGCAATGCACAATTGAGGCCGCAAACATCAATATATTGGCAATGCTAATGGCGACAAGTTCAGGGACTCGCCCGATCAGAGTAAAGC
>NZ_JBEOOG010000292.1:0-280 GCF_040308965.1 Pseudoalteromonas sp. MER144-MNA-CIBAN-0113 | reverse complement strand
ATGTAGCTCGTGGCAGATAAACTTGATGTATATATATTCTTAGTGTCTAACTCAGCTTTAAAATAATTACGAATATCACTATCAAGTTCAGGCCAAGAGATGCTTTTATCATTAACAATGAACTCAAATGATCTAACTTGTGCAGTACCTAGCCCTTTATTGATTATATCAAAACAAATGGAGCTATCGTCCGTATGAAGCCAGTCACTTAGCCTTGGTGCAACCGATAGTTTATTGTGTTTTTGTTGTGTTCTAATAGTCCAATAGGTAAGCCCAATAG
>NZ_JBEOOG010000291.1:0-280 GCF_040308965.1 Pseudoalteromonas sp. MER144-MNA-CIBAN-0113 | reverse complement strand
ATCAAGGCGTTCGCCTTTCCAGTTAAAACGCCAATCTAGGTGAGGACCTGTTACACGCCCTGTTGCACCAATTTCAGCCACTTTGTTACCTTGCTTAATTTTGTCACCTACTTTCACATCAAGCTTACTTAAATGAATGTAAGTTGAGGTAATACCATGGCCATGATCAATAATTAATGTACCGCCTGAGTAGTATAAATCAGGTTCAGAAAACACCACGGTACCACTAATTGGCGCGTAAACAGGAGAACCTGTTTTATTAGCGATGTCTAAGCCAAAG
>NZ_JBEOOG010000290.1:0-280 GCF_040308965.1 Pseudoalteromonas sp. MER144-MNA-CIBAN-0113 | reverse complement strand
ATAGTCTTCAATTTTGCTATTTTATTTGTACTACACTTAATTCTTATTTTAAAACTGTTTCTTAGTTAATTAAATGCTTGTAGATTAAGCAAAAGGATACCTATGGATACTGATACATTAACAAAAACGGTAATAGGTTGCGCTATAGAAGTACACAGGAATTTAGGGCCTGGGTTATTAGAATCAAGTTACGAAGCTTGCTTAATATATGAATTAAGTAAAATTGGCTTATCTGCTAAAAACCAAGTTGAGCTACCGATATATTATAAAGATCAATATA
>NZ_JBEOOG010000289.1:0-280 GCF_040308965.1 Pseudoalteromonas sp. MER144-MNA-CIBAN-0113 | reverse complement strand
AAACAGGTGTTGGCCATGGCTCGGGTAAAGCCGTAATTCTTGGTTTAGCCGGTTACGATCCTGAAACAATTGATGCCGATTTAGTCGACGACATTTTAGCGACCATTGAAAAAGATCAGGTTATTTATTTAAACAAAACACATAAAGCCAAATTCCCAAAACAAGGTGCTATTGTTTTTCATCGTCGTAAAACACTGCCTAAGCATTCTAATGCAATGGAAATTATCGCCTCAAACAACGGCGAAAAAATTTACAGCAAAGTATATTACTCTATTGGCGG
>NZ_JBEOOG010000288.1:0-280 GCF_040308965.1 Pseudoalteromonas sp. MER144-MNA-CIBAN-0113 | reverse complement strand
ATTCCACCCTGGTTTTTTATATAAAACACCTGTAACAATAAATACTGTTGATAGCGACTCTAAACGTAGCCGCTTACCTTTCAGCACCGACTTTTACCAATACGATGGCACTGCTGCACCACTACAAGAAGAAATAGCTAAAAGTGTGGCGGGCACTCAACTAGGCCATGCTGGATTTCGCTTACATTACCCATTAAATACTAACGAGTATAAAGACGAAGTAATGGTATTTCAGGGAGCATCGTATTTTAGAGTCGTTGGCCCTCAACAAGTTTATGGC
>NZ_JBEOOG010000287.1:0-280 GCF_040308965.1 Pseudoalteromonas sp. MER144-MNA-CIBAN-0113 | reverse complement strand
GCTATCAGCTATCAGCTATCAGCTATCAGCTATCAGCTATCAGCTATCAGCTATCAGCTATCAGCTATCAGCTATCAAAAATTGAATAACGAGAACATTAGATCAAGTTATTGTTTTAGGTTTTAGGTACTTTAGCTCGTCCCTCGTAACACCAAACCTGCTACATTTACGAGGCGTAAAGCCCCGCATATAAAATCATTTTGAACCACAGAGTACACCGAGGCGCTGCGCGCTTCACAGAGAAACAAGCTTGCGCGGCGTAAAGCCCCGCCTACAGGCT
>NZ_JBEOOG010000286.1:0-281 GCF_040308965.1 Pseudoalteromonas sp. MER144-MNA-CIBAN-0113 | reverse complement strand
AAGAAGAACCAGCCAGCCTAAAACCAACATCATCAATCATAATAATTTTCAATTACACAAAGACGATTACGATGCCCGCCTAAACGGCAAAAGCATTGGCTTTACCGCCGTCGAGTTTAAAATATTTTTATTATTTATAAGCCACGTAGGTCGTGTTTTTACCCGCGAAGATATTATTAATAACGTATACAGCGACACAACCGACATATCCGACCGCAACATTGATACACACATTAAAAATATACGAAAAAAGATTAACGACATTCAAGCAGGACTAAACC
>NZ_JBEOOG010000285.1:0-281 GCF_040308965.1 Pseudoalteromonas sp. MER144-MNA-CIBAN-0113 | reverse complement strand
CAGCTGAACCATTGTTTATGAATAAAATTTGTTTTAACGCAATATTTAAGTCATCTAAACAGTTTATAGTAGGTAAATAACCTACATTATAAGGATTTAAAGATGGCGACACTTAATCAACATCGTGTATATATTCCAACTAATGCACGCGCTAACCACTACCTTTTAGCTGAAATAACCCCTAATCACGATTTTTATAAAAGCTTTAGTGATATAAATTGCTGCTATGAACGTATTGCACGCCAGCTGTTTGCTTCTTGTGATGAGTATGAGCTTTATAA
>NZ_JBEOOG010000284.1:0-281 GCF_040308965.1 Pseudoalteromonas sp. MER144-MNA-CIBAN-0113 | reverse complement strand
GGCAAGAAGTGTGGTACGAAGGTTACCCAGAGCCAGGTTATATTTGGCAGTCAACATCAGCCAGTGACGACTTTGAATCTAAGTTTTCACTTGTGCCAATTTCGTTCGGTACATTAAAAGCAGCACTTTATGCGATGTTGTTTGCTGTACCAATTGCGCTTTCGGCGGCTATTTACACGGCATACTTTATGTCGAGCAAATTACGTAAAGTGGTTAAGCCTACCGTTGAAATAATGGAAGCATTACCAACCGTTATTTTAGGTTTTTTAGCGGGTCTTTGG
>NZ_JBEOOG010000283.1:0-284 GCF_040308965.1 Pseudoalteromonas sp. MER144-MNA-CIBAN-0113 | reverse complement strand
CGGTACACTTTTGTGCTATTGGCATGTATAACATTGGCCAGGGGCAAAGTAGCCGTTTGGCAATACAAAGCAGCGCCCTGGGGCATGTGTTATTTGCAGGGCTTGAAATTACGAGCAGTCAAATTTGGCGTAACCATTTAGCCGATTTTTGCAGCGAGCATACAGGTATGGATTATCAGCAATTCACCTCAGAGGATTTATTAGCTCAAGGTACTTTAAGCTTTAATAATAACGTTGATGCTCAGCAAACATTGAGTATAAATAATGTAACAGCCAATATTGAG
>NZ_JBEOOG010000282.1:0-284 GCF_040308965.1 Pseudoalteromonas sp. MER144-MNA-CIBAN-0113 | reverse complement strand
AAGGTAGGCCAAGCGGTTAATGCTTGTTTTAAGTCTGTTAATGTTAAGGGATACTTTTCAAACGAAATATAGTGTAGGCGTTTTACGCTTTTTTCACATTCATTTTGAACTTGCATCCGCTCAAGGTGGTCTTTAAAGCGTTGCCACGTATTTAAAAAGTTTAAACCGGTACCAAAACCGGTTTCGGCAATAACAAAATGTGATTGGTCATGATTTTGTAATCGTACATCTATATTATTTTGCTCATAGTACACATAATGCGATTGAGCTAAGCCATCGTCATT
>NZ_JBEOOG010000281.1:0-285 GCF_040308965.1 Pseudoalteromonas sp. MER144-MNA-CIBAN-0113 | reverse complement strand
CATAGCTCAGCTGGATAGAGTACCTGGCTACGAACCAGGCGGTCGGAGGTTCGAATCCTCCTGCGCCCACCACTTTCATTGCAACTCCTGCTAAGAGTATAAAATAAGTAAAGTGTTGGCTAACGCCAAGCGGTCGGAGGTTCATTCTTATTAGATACGTCCTACGCTCACCACTTTCAACTCTCACTTAGAGTTTAAATAAGTAAATATGAAAGTGGGCGCATAGC
Organism: Pseudoalteromonas sp. MER144-MNA-CIBAN-0113; assembly: GCF_040308965.1. Lineage (NCBI taxonomy): Bacteria > Pseudomonadati > Pseudomonadota > Gammaproteobacteria > Alteromonadales > Pseudoalteromonadaceae > Pseudoalteromonas > Pseudoalteromonas sp. MER144-MNA-CIBAN-0113. Next base: position 58 of record NZ_JBEOOG010000281.1, on the reverse strand, counting down.
TCAGCTGGATAGAGTACCTGGCTACGAACCAGGCGGTCGGAGGTTCGAATCCTCCTGC
>NZ_JBEOOG010000280.1:0-286 GCF_040308965.1 Pseudoalteromonas sp. MER144-MNA-CIBAN-0113 | reverse complement strand
CATAGCAAGCGGACCAATTTCAGTTTCAAAAATTGCTACTACTCGTTCATTACGCGCAAACAAGTTAGGCACGTTTTGCGCGGTAAGTGGGTTTACTGAAAATAAATCACCTGGCACGTAAATCATTTTGCTTAGTGTCCCATCAATTGGCATATGAATACGGTGGTAATCTTTAGGTGCTAAATAAATAGTGGCAAACTTACCGCCTAAAAATGGTGTTGTATCATCTTGTGAGCCGCCTAGTAGCGCTTGTAAGCTGTAATCGTGACCTTTAGCTTGTATTAGC
>NZ_JBEOOG010000279.1:0-286 GCF_040308965.1 Pseudoalteromonas sp. MER144-MNA-CIBAN-0113 | reverse complement strand
GACTGGTATCATGGGCGGGTTTAATTTTTAGACGCTGTATTTATATCAATCTTATATAGTCAGTGAAAAGTAATATTGAGAAATCACGCACTGCTGATATCCATTTTTCTTGCTTGCTGTGCCTACGCAGACAGAGGCTACAAAAAATTGATATCAGCAGTATCGTCGCGTTTTTGGGGTATTTTGACTATATTTATAAGACGATTATCAAACAATACTATTGAAAAGATAGGGCGTTTATAGCCATTGAGCAAGCTTTAGGTTAAATATCGGCTGAATACTAAAC
>NZ_JBEOOG010000278.1:0-286 GCF_040308965.1 Pseudoalteromonas sp. MER144-MNA-CIBAN-0113 | reverse complement strand
ATTTTGGGGACAAATTGCCGGAGCCGTCGCGCTTGTTGCTTTGCTTATTTACTCTTTTTTATATTATAAAAGCTTTCGTTTTTGTATTTCTGAAGAACACGAAATTTTACTCAAAAAAGGCGTATTTAAAAAAGAGCGTTTAACCCTTAAATTTGCTCGCGTACAAAACGTAAATATTGCTGAGCCGTTTTATTTTACCCCTATTAACTTAGTAAATTGTATTTTTGATGCCGCAGGTAGCGTAGCGCAAGAAGTGGTACTGCCGGGAATAACCAAAGAACACGCA
>NZ_JBEOOG010000277.1:0-286 GCF_040308965.1 Pseudoalteromonas sp. MER144-MNA-CIBAN-0113 | reverse complement strand
AAGTATCACAATGGAACGATTGTGCTCGACTCATTTCAAATTGCATTATTTATTATAATTCCGCGTTACTATCGGCATTTTTACAAATCCAAGAGAGGAACGGTAGGCAAGATGTGGTTGATGTTATTTCTCGGCTTTCACCTGTTGCTTGGCAACACATTAATCTAAATGGGGAATATGCCTTTAATAAAGACCGCAAAGAAATCGACTTAGCTGGTTTACTTAGTGATGTAGAATCAATAAGTTAAAGAATGCCATCTGTTTGTATTTCTAATTCAAAAGGTAC
>NZ_JBEOOG010000276.1:0-286 GCF_040308965.1 Pseudoalteromonas sp. MER144-MNA-CIBAN-0113 | reverse complement strand
ACTTATATGTGGCACTTGGTAAAAACCAAGGCAAGGTTGATATGGCTGTAATGGGAAGTCCCGACAATAAAAATCTACCATGGAAAATTATTACCGAGCAACAGAGTTTAAATCCTGCAAGTTTATATTTAATTGATCATATGGGGTTAGTGGTACTTGAATACCCCTTTAAGGTCGAGCCACAAGAAAACCGTTTAGTACAAAAAGGATTATTAAAAGATCTAAAAAAATTACTTAACTATTCTCGTTCTAGCTAACTAAGTTGAGCTTAAGTTGGAGTATCTGA
>NZ_JBEOOG010000275.1:0-287 GCF_040308965.1 Pseudoalteromonas sp. MER144-MNA-CIBAN-0113 | reverse complement strand
ACTATAATCAGTGTGGTGGCTGCCAATTACAGCATTTAGAAGTAAGCCAACAAGTTGTAGAAAAACAAACTGCAGTTACTCAGCTATTTAGTAAGTTTGCTAAATTAAATACCTTAAACTGGCAAGCTCCATTATTAAGTAAGTCTGTGCATTACAGGCGCAGCGCCCGCATAGCCGTTATGTTTGATAAAGCAGCTAAAAAAATGCGTGTGGGTTATAGAGCAAGTGGTTCAAAAAATATTGTAAGTATTAATAAATGTGCAGTACTTGATGAAGTATTTGCGGAT
>NZ_JBEOOG010000274.1:0-288 GCF_040308965.1 Pseudoalteromonas sp. MER144-MNA-CIBAN-0113 | reverse complement strand
GCCATTTCTGCAATGGCTGATTGCTCTTCGCTTAAATTAAAATCCATTACGACTCCTTAGTTGGAACAAGTCTAAATTGTGGCAAGGTCAGCTCACCATCAAATGTGTGATATTCGACTTGCACTTTTTGGCCAATTTTAGGAGCTACACCTTCTTCAACTCCGATTAAGCCAGCTGGAATACGTACGCCTTCTTCAAGCTCAATCAAACCAATAGGATTTGGGCTATCAAATGGGGCTACATGTGGGTAGTGCATTATCACAAATGAATACAGCTCACCCTTACCAC
>NZ_JBEOOG010000273.1:0-289 GCF_040308965.1 Pseudoalteromonas sp. MER144-MNA-CIBAN-0113 | reverse complement strand
ACCAAGGCGAGCGCCTAGCAGGAGCTGTAAAGCCATCGGCAGAAACACAATTACACCTAAGTTTGTATCAGCTTATACCTGATGCACAGTGTGTTTTGCATACTCACTCTGTAGCCGCCACCGTACTGTCGCAAATTACCCAAAGGCATCAACTTGATTTAACAGGCTATGAAATGCAAAAAGCACTGAGCGGCTTTACTTCGCATTTAGAAACGCTGAGCATTCCTATTTTCGATAACGATCAAGATATTGACCGATTAAGCCTGCTGGTCAGTGACCATCATTTACA
>NZ_JBEOOG010000272.1:0-289 GCF_040308965.1 Pseudoalteromonas sp. MER144-MNA-CIBAN-0113 | reverse complement strand
AATACCTCCAGTAGAAACTGACGGTATTTTCAATTAATTAAATCCACTCTGCTAGGTGTCGTTGCTCGGACGCTTACTACGATGCCGTGGAGCACAGGATGTGCAAGAGCGGCCACTACTGAGTTCGGCATGGGGTCTTGGCTTTGGGGTTTCACTTTCCTGCAGACAACAAAAAACCCGTCACATCGCTGTAACGGGTTTCTCTTATTTGGAGCCTGGTAATGTCCTACTTTCACATAGCAAATGCTACACTATCATCGGCGCTGTTTCGTTTCACTGCTGAGTTCGG
>NZ_JBEOOG010000271.1:0-290 GCF_040308965.1 Pseudoalteromonas sp. MER144-MNA-CIBAN-0113 | reverse complement strand
ACTGATTATAGGGAAGATATTTTTACCATTGATTTGACTGAAAGGATATTTAATTACATTAAATTAAGTGTTGAAAGTGCAATTTCCCCTCATAAAAATACGGCTCATAAAAGTTATTATATTTTTGGTAATAGTGGGCTACTTGAAAAGCGAGATGGTGATATTTTTACTCTAAGAGGAAATACACCTGAGTTCTCAAAAAATAACCAAGATATACGGCACTTAAATGAGTTTATTACCTCATTAAGGATAATGAAAAAAATATTACGCAGAGTTGACCAAGTGTGGCA
>NZ_JBEOOG010000270.1:0-290 GCF_040308965.1 Pseudoalteromonas sp. MER144-MNA-CIBAN-0113 | reverse complement strand
GAAATACATAGGTTTTACAAGTGAGGCTAAGCCATTATTTAAAGCAGCAGGGCTTGATGACAAAGCAGATGATGGTTGGATTGATTTAGCTACCGTATCGGGCGAGGCATTTATAGAGTCATTACGTAATTTACGTTTTTGGCAGCGCTAAGTATTTATTAGAGCTATTATTTAATTTGTATATTGTTTTAAGGTCAGTCAATCTGACCTTTATTTAAAAACTTTAGTGCTTATTACAGACAGCATTTAAATCAGTTTTAATAACATGGATTCAACAGCGAGGTGATCAC
>NZ_JBEOOG010000269.1:0-290 GCF_040308965.1 Pseudoalteromonas sp. MER144-MNA-CIBAN-0113 | reverse complement strand
ATTATCACCACAGAGAAGACAAGAAGAAGTGAAGGAGAAGATCAAATAACTTCTCTGTGTAGCGCGAAGCGCCTCTGTGCTCTCGGTGGTAAAAATGTTTTGTAGGTGAGGTTTTATACCTCGCTTTTGGTAAAGTTAAATTAGATGAGCGCGAAGTAAATTTGCACCTATGGGGTGGGTTTTTATTGTGCTAATAACTTCTCGATGTAGTACCTATGTGTTGTGGGTGATAAAATTGTTTTTAAGTGAACGCTCATAAAGTAAAATTAGAATGATTAACACTATAAATA
>NZ_JBEOOG010000268.1:0-291 GCF_040308965.1 Pseudoalteromonas sp. MER144-MNA-CIBAN-0113 | reverse complement strand
CGTAAGCGTACCTTGAACGTTGTTTTGATAGTACTCAACTGGCTTTGCAACCGACTCGCCTACTGATTTTAAACCCGCAAAATGTATAACACTATCAACCGTATGTTTTGCAAATACAGAATCTAAAAAGGGTTTATCGAGAATATCGCCTTGGTAAAAAGTGGCTTCTTTACCTGTTATATTTTTTACGCGCGCAAGTGATTCTTGTGATGAGTTACTTAAATTATCAATAACAACAACATCGTTACCTTGTTGTAAAAGTTCTAAAACAGTGTGCGAGCCAATATAGCC
>NZ_JBEOOG010000267.1:0-291 GCF_040308965.1 Pseudoalteromonas sp. MER144-MNA-CIBAN-0113 | reverse complement strand
ATTTCGTACCATACCAAGTGAAGTGTTAACGCTTGATGATTTAGGTGCGCCAGATATTTTTAAAACAATCTCCGATACCCCACGTGGACTCGTGTTAGTGACAGGGCCAACGGGTTCTGGTAAATCAACAACACTTGCCGCTATGGTCGATTATATAAATCAAAATAAACATCACCATATTCTAACAATAGAAGATCCAATCGAGTTTGTTCACGATAATAAATTAAGCCTTATTAATCAACGTGAGGTACATCGCGATACTCATAGCTTTTCAAACGCGCTACGTAGTGC
>NZ_JBEOOG010000266.1:0-292 GCF_040308965.1 Pseudoalteromonas sp. MER144-MNA-CIBAN-0113 | reverse complement strand
GTTTTAAAAAGCTCTAACTGAAATTCGATTGTTTCTAAGTAATTTTTTGTTTTGTTATCTTCAGTCGCTTTTTTAGTAAAGTAAGCATCAACCCCTTCACCCATTAAATTTTGCTTTTGAAGCTCCATCGACATTAAGACAATACTAACCATAGCAGGGCGAAAACCATCTAACTTAGCTAGGTTAGCGCCAAACTCGCTAAGCTTATTTTCAAGTAAAGCCTTAATCTCGGGTTCTAGCTTTTGACTTAACGTTTCGTTATTTGTATACGATAGCGCACCTAACATTTGCA
>NZ_JBEOOG010000265.1:0-294 GCF_040308965.1 Pseudoalteromonas sp. MER144-MNA-CIBAN-0113 | reverse complement strand
GGCGGTAACAGGGGTTCGAATCCCCTTGGGGACGCCACTTACTTATTTTAAATAGGGAAGTGCAGTGTTATTAAGCAGCTCGCCTGAAACGAGTCAAACCATTCAGTTGTCCTAGTGACACAGAAAATGTTTCTGAGAAGATAATGCCATTAGCCTCACAGGCTCGGCTCATCTTACGCAGAAATAGCAAATCAGTGATTTGCAAACCAATTTCTGCGTCCCCATCGTCTAGAGGCCTAGGACACCGCCCTTTCACGGCGGTAACAGGGGTTCGAATCCCCTTGGGGACGCCAC
>NZ_JBEOOG010000264.1:0-297 GCF_040308965.1 Pseudoalteromonas sp. MER144-MNA-CIBAN-0113 | reverse complement strand
AATACGAGATGCCTTAGCATCTGGCGACTTAGCAAGTGCTAAAATAATGCTTGGTCACGATTATGCTATTTCTGGGCGTGTTATACACGGCTGGAAAAGAGGACGTGAACTCGGTTTTAGAACGGCAAATATTGCCCTAAAACGCCAAGTGTGTCCTGTCAACGGGGTGTTTGCAGTGCAAGCAACGATTGCAGGAAAACAGATTTTTGGAGTTGCAAATGTAGGCAATAAGCCGACATTTAATGGAACTCGTGCATTATTAGAAGTTCACCTTTTTGATTTTGCACAGGATATTTA
>NZ_JBEOOG010000263.1:0-297 GCF_040308965.1 Pseudoalteromonas sp. MER144-MNA-CIBAN-0113 | reverse complement strand
TTGGTCACTCAGTTTCAATTGAGACTCTAAATTTGTTTGCCTCACTTAGTAAACTAAGCTTGGCTGTTAGAACTCAATCTGTACGAGTGCCCACACAGATGATTGCTTTATATTGTTAAAGAACGTTGCGATTAAAGCGCTTAACTTTACCTCGCTAGGGCTGCGCATATTACGCTTTCCTATTTTTTTGTCAACACTTAATTTTGTTAAACTTGAAAGTTTTTTGAAACTAAGTTTTACTCGACTGACTGAGTAGCTCGTGCCTCGCTATGCGTTGGCGTTCCCCGTCTCAGTGGG
>NZ_JBEOOG010000262.1:0-299 GCF_040308965.1 Pseudoalteromonas sp. MER144-MNA-CIBAN-0113 | reverse complement strand
ACTTCACACCGTTAGGTAAATCGATTGATGGTATAGGAATAACCCCAGATGTGGCGGTTAATCAAACAAACCTTTCACAAAGTAATAAAGCCGTTATAATAAAAAATGAACATACTAACAGTAACGCGCAATTACTTACTGGTAACTTAGCAGATTTACAATTAGTTAAAGCTAAACAATTACTCAGCATGCAATAGCTTGTATAAGCTGTTAAACAAAGCTAAAAAAGATAATAAAAACTATAAACGTGAAAATAATAAAATGGCTAATATTAGCTATTTGTTTTAGCTCAGCAACAA
>NZ_JBEOOG010000261.1:0-300 GCF_040308965.1 Pseudoalteromonas sp. MER144-MNA-CIBAN-0113 | reverse complement strand
ACTACTTAACCCTGTTGTTGCCGGTGCAGCTATGGCACTTTCATCGCTTACAGTGGTAAGTAACGCTAATCGCTTACGTTTTTTCAAACCAAATAAATCGTAATTTAAGCTAAGGAGTACATTATGTTGATGATTAATATAGGTGGTGCACTGTTAATAGCCGCAATTATTTATTGGTTTTGGCTATACAAACCAGAGCAAACACAAAGTGATGACAACAAAGTAACGATAGTCGTTGATAACGGTGTTTATAAGCCAGGACACATTAAAGTGGCAGCCAACAAAGAGGTTGTACTTACC
>NZ_JBEOOG010000260.1:0-301 GCF_040308965.1 Pseudoalteromonas sp. MER144-MNA-CIBAN-0113 | reverse complement strand
GGCGCTACGTGAGTAAGGCTATTTATACCGTACTAGGTGTCAATATCGAGGGCCGCAAAGAGTTACTTGGTTTATATATCTCTGAAAGTGAAGGGGCTAACTATTGGCTATCAGTATTAACAGATTTACATAATCGTGGTGTATCCGATATTTTAATTGCCTGTGTTGATGGACTAAAAGGCTTCCCTGAAGCAATAGCAACAATCTATCCTGACGCCGAAGTGCAGGAGTGCGTTATTCATCAAATTCGTAATTCGATGAAGTATGTTGCTTCAAAGCACCAAAAAGAGTTTATGGCTGA
>NZ_JBEOOG010000259.1:0-303 GCF_040308965.1 Pseudoalteromonas sp. MER144-MNA-CIBAN-0113 | reverse complement strand
GGTACAAAGCCTGCATCAACCGCTGCGCGCGACGCACCAATCGCTGCACCGAGTTTATCGGCAATACCATTAAGTAGTGCAAAGTTTTCACCGTTTTGCATACCGCGACCACCCGATATAACCACAGTGGCAGCTGTAAGTTCAGGTCGTTCAGACTCTGTTTGTTCAACACTTACAAAGCTACTTAATTGCGAATCAGACACTGTATCAATGCTTGTTATAGCCGCTGCTGATTGCTCGCCTTGTAAATCAAAGCTACTAGCACGTACGGTAATTACTTTTTTACTGTCGAGTGATTTAACT
>NZ_JBEOOG010000258.1:0-304 GCF_040308965.1 Pseudoalteromonas sp. MER144-MNA-CIBAN-0113 | reverse complement strand
CCGCGTTTAAGTTTGCTCGCGGCAGTTTATAACGATGGATTACTAACATGGTAAAAAAGCTGCTCACTCGGTATTTAAAGCGCCGTAAATTACTAGGTAAAAATGCCTTACAACAACGTTATTTGGTGATTGATTTAGAGCTCACTGGGCTTGATGCAAAACAGCACGAAATTGTATCACTAGCGTGGGTGATAATAGATAACCAATGTATAAAAATGAGCGAGTCGCAGCACCTTATAAATAAAGACGTAAAAAGCCTTGAGCAAAGTCCTGTTTTTCATGGAATTAGCGACGATGCTATAAC
>NZ_JBEOOG010000257.1:0-305 GCF_040308965.1 Pseudoalteromonas sp. MER144-MNA-CIBAN-0113 | reverse complement strand
CATCAGAGCTGCGCAAAAAGTTTTTATTTGAACATACTCATAATGAAGACGAAGTGCGTTTTTTTGTAAAAGGCCAAGGGCTATTTTGCCTGCATTTAGGCAATAAGGTTTATCAGGTACTTTGCCAACAAGGCGATTTAATTTCAGTACCTGAACTTACCCCGCATTGGTTTGATATGGGAAGCGACCCTGAGTTTACTGCCATTCGCTTATTTAACAATACAGAGGGCTGGGTAGCAAAAAGTACTGACTCGTCTATTGCAGAGCAATTTCCCTTACTCGATTAATAAAGCTCAGTGCACGCA
>NZ_JBEOOG010000256.1:0-306 GCF_040308965.1 Pseudoalteromonas sp. MER144-MNA-CIBAN-0113 | reverse complement strand
ACAGTGTACCTTGGCCAATTAATTCGCGCATAGCTCCTAACACTAACAATACAGCCATAAAGCCTAAGCCCATCATTAAGCCGTCAAATGCTGATAAATGAACAGGATTTTTAGAGGCGTATGCTTCGGCGCGGCCAATAATGGCGCAGTTAGTTACAATCAACGGGATAAAAATTCCCAATGATTGATATAAACCAAAGGTATAAGCGTTCATAAGTAATTGAACTATTGTTACAAAGCCCGCGATGATCATTACAAATACAGGTATACGGATATCTTTTGGCACCCAGTTACGCACAATCGATA
>NZ_JBEOOG010000255.1:0-308 GCF_040308965.1 Pseudoalteromonas sp. MER144-MNA-CIBAN-0113 | reverse complement strand
CTGCGGGTATTTTAATCCGTATAACTGCTCTATTGCCTCAAAAGGGGTTCTATCTTCCCACGCCATTTCGATAATGCGTGACTGCTGCTCTGCGTTAAACATGGTATATCTCACAAAATTTAACTTATACGCTAGGTAAAAATACTTAGATCAATGCAATTAAGCTCAGTAACTGTATAATTGGCGTTCAATTTATGTATTTTAAAAGATATCGAATTTTTATTTATGCGCGCAATATTTCTGTTTTTAGCTTTAACTTTACCTTCATTATTACTTGCAGCGCCAAGTAAAGCCCTGCGCTGCGTAAC
>NZ_JBEOOG010000254.1:0-308 GCF_040308965.1 Pseudoalteromonas sp. MER144-MNA-CIBAN-0113 | reverse complement strand
CTTACCCATTCTCTTGCTGCGCTTATATCTTCAAATGGCTTTTCTGGGTATTCTGGGCGATACTTTAACGTTTTAAATAACGACTCAGAGTACGGGTTGTCATTACTTACTGATGGTCGACTAAATGATGGCACAATGCCTAACTCCTGTAATGTTGCCAACAATGTCGCGCCTTTCATTGGGCTGCCATTATCTGAGTGTAACGTAACTTGCTCGCGCTTTATTTGCTCTCGACTGCAAATATCCTTCATTAAATCCGCGGCTAATTCACTTAACTGTGTGTCGTAAACCTGCCAGCCAACAACCTT
>NZ_JBEOOG010000253.1:0-309 GCF_040308965.1 Pseudoalteromonas sp. MER144-MNA-CIBAN-0113 | reverse complement strand
TAGTTTAATAGCTCAATAACTTTATCTGCGCGTGTTTTTGCGCCAGCAATTTAGTATGCATTCGCATCGTTAGGGATATATATTAAAATATGACCAATGTCGTACTATTCAGAACTTTGAAATTGGGTTTCCATAATTTTTAAAAGGTTATCAACTTCTTGTTCGCTAATATAAATACGGCGATCGACACTTGCACGTGTTACTTGTTGCGTTGTAATTTCTTTACGAATTTCTTCACGGTAAGCTTGAAAGCTTTCGCCCGAATCTTCAATAGTACGGCGTAAATCTGCAATTGTGCCACCTTGCTCT
>NZ_JBEOOG010000252.1:0-311 GCF_040308965.1 Pseudoalteromonas sp. MER144-MNA-CIBAN-0113 | reverse complement strand
ACTAGCTCAGTTGGTAGAGCGCGACCTTGCCAAGGTCGAGGTCACGAGTTCGAGCCTCGTGTGCCGCTCCAATTTCTAACCAAAGAAATTGTAGTTCAAGATGAAAAAGTTAAAATTGATATAATGCGGCACTAGCTCAGTTGCCAGAATGTAGGACGCGACCCGTCGCGCACTAACGGACGAATTACTGACTATTTTGAAAATACGGCACTAGCTCAGTTGCCAGAATGTAGGACGCGACCTGTCGCGCACCAACGGACAAATTACTGACTATTTTGAATGCGGCACTAGCTCAGTTGGTAGAGCGCGAC
>NZ_JBEOOG010000251.1:0-318 GCF_040308965.1 Pseudoalteromonas sp. MER144-MNA-CIBAN-0113 | reverse complement strand
CCAATCGCTGCGTTAAATTGTTATAGTAAGTGTATAAATTAGCTAATTAAAACGGTCTTTTTATGTCAATGCAGCAACAGATCCAAGAAAAAATAAGCAACGCCATTGCGTGTAAACATTTAAACGTGATTAACGAAAGCCATATGCACAGTGCTGGCACTGAATCACACTTTAAAGTAGTAGTGGTTAGCGAAGGTTTTGCGGGTAAGCGTTTATTACAACGTCATCGCGAAATTAATGAAATTTTAAAAGATGAGTTAGCAAATCATATTCATGCACTCGCTATTCATACATATACACCCGATGAGTATGCAGAGC
>NZ_JBEOOG010000250.1:0-319 GCF_040308965.1 Pseudoalteromonas sp. MER144-MNA-CIBAN-0113 | reverse complement strand
GCACTAGAGTGGATGCTAACAGGTAAACAGATTCGCCCTAAGCAAGCTAAAAAAGCAGGTGTGCTTGATGACTGTGTACCGCACAGTGTGCTGCTAAAAGTTGCAAAAGAATTTGCGACTAAGAAAAAGCCACAAGCAAAAGAGCCAAAGCTCGACAATATTAGTAAATTACTAGAGTCAAACCCGTTTGGTCGTAACTTTATCTTTAAAAAAGCAAAAGAAAACGTACTTAAAAAAACGGGCGGGCACTACCCAGCACCACTCGCTATTATTAAAGCAGTGCGAGCTAGTGTAGAGCTTGATGAGCTAAAAGCGTATA
>NZ_JBEOOG010000249.1:0-323 GCF_040308965.1 Pseudoalteromonas sp. MER144-MNA-CIBAN-0113 | reverse complement strand
GAATTAGTAGTGTGGATCAAAAACGCAACCGACGTTTTTGATGCAATCGAAGATTTACCATTCCCAACTCTAAGCGCTATAAACGGTATGGCACTTGGCGGTGGTTGTGAGTGGGCACTTGCTACCGATTATCGCGTGGCAAGCGAAACAGCTAAAATGGGCCTACCAGAAGTTAAACTTGGCATAATGCCAGGGTTTGGTGGCACAGTACGCTTACCGCGCATTATTGGTGCCGATAACGCCATGATGTGGATTACCTCAGGTTCTACTAACCGCGCAGCAGATGCCCTTAAAGTAGGTGCTTTTGACGCAGTAGTTAGTGC
>NZ_JBEOOG010000248.1:0-324 GCF_040308965.1 Pseudoalteromonas sp. MER144-MNA-CIBAN-0113 | reverse complement strand
ACCATCTGATGCTCAAAAAATAATGTTTGCGTATCATGTTCACCTAGTTTTTCTACATCGATAGCCCGTGCTGGTTTGACATTAAAGCTACTCACTTTTACGTCGCTACTATCTACGAGCAAATCTTTTAAAACGGCAGGTACATTTTTAGCAGCTACAAAGCCTTGGCTAAAACTATTAAGTTGATTATTTATTTCGGCTAATTCATCCCTGGTTTGTGCAATTTGACCGCGTAAAACCTTAGTGTAGTCGTAGTTTAATGCTTGGTTTAACATGGAGAGTTGCGCATTTATCTGCTGTAACTCTTGCAGCGTTGTATTGTGC
>NZ_JBEOOG010000247.1:0-324 GCF_040308965.1 Pseudoalteromonas sp. MER144-MNA-CIBAN-0113 | reverse complement strand
ACTTCGATGTGATAAATGATAGCTAATCATTTATCAATGAGAGATACAAGACGCGCAGCTTGCTGGCGTTTAAAAACGTAGTTTTTATGATGAGTGATTGAGTAATTAGAAGCTACGCTTCTCGCGTGAGCAAGCTCTACGCCTACCACAAAACTTGACACTGTGGTTTGATTTAACTTGTAGACGTGCAGCTTGCTGGCGTTTAAAAGCAACGCTTTTACTATAGGTGGTTGAGTAATTAGAAGCTGCGCTTCTCACGTGAGCAAGCTCTACGCCTACCGCCAAACTTAACGCCGTGGTTTTATTTAACTTGTCGTATAACAC
>NZ_JBEOOG010000246.1:0-324 GCF_040308965.1 Pseudoalteromonas sp. MER144-MNA-CIBAN-0113 | reverse complement strand
AATTACTGCTGCGCTTGCGCCCGTACTGATGCGTCACACTCGTATCCCTTATTTAATTTACTTTACGGTTGTTATTATGGCTCTATTTGCCTTTGGTGGAAGAGGAGCAACTGGAATGTTTCTGTTAGGTATGTTTTTACTTTTAATACCAAAGGTCCCGTCCTTTATTTCAAACGGTATTAAAATCTCTAGGATACGTTTTGCTGTAATTCAGGCTCTCGCTTTTTTTGTATCCATTTTTACAATATTAGTAATCACTTTCACTCCAATTGGATCCCGTATACTTAGTAAGCTTCATATCGATGGCAGTGCTCAGGCTCGGTT
>NZ_JBEOOG010000245.1:0-327 GCF_040308965.1 Pseudoalteromonas sp. MER144-MNA-CIBAN-0113 | reverse complement strand
AGCGTAAGTAGTTGGGAAACTCATACTTAATAAAGGTAAATGTACCTTATCTTCCATTGAAATATATCTATCAGCATCTAGTGTTACAGCTGTTTTTTCTACTGTAGGGATTTCAGGGCCTTTTGGAATTGGTGCAAAGTATTTAGTAACTAATGGCAGTATTTCATTAGCGTTGATATCGCCACCAATAGTAAGCGTTGCATTATTAGGACCATACCACTTTAAAAAGAATGCTTTTAAATCATTTACATTTACGCGATTAAGATCGTCCATAAAACCAATTACTGGCCATGAATATGGATGACCATCTGGATACATCGCTTGAGC
>NZ_JBEOOG010000244.1:0-330 GCF_040308965.1 Pseudoalteromonas sp. MER144-MNA-CIBAN-0113 | reverse complement strand
AGGCAGTACTTTCGCGTCATCTTCTATACCAATACAATCGGCCAAATCGCCTGATTGCGTTTCACTGGCAAACTTAGCCACCATCGCTAGTTGATGCATTACGTCGGAGTCGTCAGTAGGCACATGCGCAACATGCTGATTAAGTCGGTAGGTACATAAGTAATTGGCACGCCCTTTTAATAAGGCGGTTTTTTTAGAAGCACCAAGCGCTTTCACTAATTGAGGTAAATCGCGGTGATATAACTGTTCTTGTAAGGCTTTAGAACCAGTCGATATTATCGTTCGGCCTTTTGATTTAAGTGCAGGGGCTAAATATGCAAATGTTTTACC
>NZ_JBEOOG010000243.1:0-333 GCF_040308965.1 Pseudoalteromonas sp. MER144-MNA-CIBAN-0113 | reverse complement strand
AAAAAGCACTACCTACTCTTAATCACCCGCTCCAAGGGTCAATGCTCCAAATCCACTCAGTCGTACCAATTCAAAAACATCTCAAGAAAAAGCACTACCTACTCTTAATCACCCGGTCCAAAGGTCGTTGGTTCGAATCCACTCAGTCGTACCAATTCAAAAACACCTAAAGAAAAAGCACTACCTACTCTTAATCACCCGCTCCAAGGGTCGGTGGTTCGAATCCACTCAGTCGTACCAGTTCAAAAAAACACCCCAAGAAAAAGCACTACCTACTCTTAATCACCCGCTCCAAGGGTCAATGCTCCAAATCCACTCAGTCGTACCAATTCA
>NZ_JBEOOG010000242.1:0-334 GCF_040308965.1 Pseudoalteromonas sp. MER144-MNA-CIBAN-0113 | reverse complement strand
CTTCGAGCTAAAGTACCTAAACTACTAGCTCAACTGGTTGACGATGGTTTGGTAATGCCAATGCAAACAAATGCGGGGGAAGAATACCGCCTGCAAACAGTAGAAAGCCAGCAATGGTACGATATGTATCGTCAGCAAGAAAGCGAGTTAAAAAGCAATCCACAACGTCTAGAAGTATTTCGCTCCCAAGAAATTCAACAATATGTGCGTAAACAAGTAGCACAAGCGAGAATAATTCAAGGTGATGTTGCTGAACCGCGAACTATTAACTTAGAGTTTGGTACTGAGTTACCAAGTGATGCCGATAAAAAGCTATATGCATGGGCCCCAGAAG
>NZ_JBEOOG010000241.1:0-335 GCF_040308965.1 Pseudoalteromonas sp. MER144-MNA-CIBAN-0113 | reverse complement strand
CACTGGTACTAACCGAGCAAAAACTTGAACCGTTACACCTTGCTATGGAGCTTTTATACAGCGAGTCTAATGCTAATTTACGCGAAAGCGTAACGCCTATTTTAAGTCATTACTTAAATGCTACGCTGCAAAATAACTCACAGGGTGCGGCGCATAACCGTTTAATTAGTCTGTTTGAAGAGGTAGACAAGCGCTTGCAGTTTGATTGGACAATAGAGGTAATGTGCGAACATGTGCATTACTCATCGCCGCATTTGCATCGTTTATGCCAAGCGCAATTTGGTAAAAGCCCAATACAACAACTTATTTATTTACGCATTGAACGGGCTAAAAAC
>NZ_JBEOOG010000240.1:0-335 GCF_040308965.1 Pseudoalteromonas sp. MER144-MNA-CIBAN-0113 | reverse complement strand
AAATTAGCGCCTCTTGTAAGCTTGCGTTTGATGTTTGAAAGACGCGTAAATTATTATAAGACTTACACTCCTTAAAAAGTAATTCAACCTGCCAGCGTAACCTATATAATTTGCCTATTTCAGTCGCTGTAAATTCATCAATAGATAAATTAGTGACTAAAAATGTATATTGTTTTTCTTTTTTTGACCAATACCCAACGACTCTTGTTAGCTTGTTTTTTATGCTAACATTCATATCAATAAGATCATTTTTAGGTAATTCGGGGAGCAATTCACATAACTTTGGGGAATGACTTCCTGTTAATTCCTGTCCATTTTGCTTAAAAGCATTATGT
>NZ_JBEOOG010000239.1:0-335 GCF_040308965.1 Pseudoalteromonas sp. MER144-MNA-CIBAN-0113 | reverse complement strand
AAGTTAAGGTTGTCGAGTTATGAATACTTGAGTTATCGCTCTGCTCTTTTGCTAAATCAAAGGTTACTTCACCGCTTTTAAATGTTTGCTCTAACGCATTTTCTATGAGTAATGCGGCTTCGTCCCATCCCATAAATTTAAGCATTAATACCGCACTTAAAATACTACTGCTGGGGTTTGCTTTATTTTGCCCTGCTATACGTTCAAACGTGCCGTGTGTAGGCTCAAAAAATGCGACATCGTTATTTAAATTTGCAGCGGGCATTATGCCAACACCGCCAACTTGTGCACTGAGCATATCCGCTAAAAAGTCACCATTTTGGTTAGTAGTCACC
>NZ_JBEOOG010000238.1:0-339 GCF_040308965.1 Pseudoalteromonas sp. MER144-MNA-CIBAN-0113 | reverse complement strand
GCGTAATAACCGCGCAGAACAAGCATCCAGCAAAGAAGAAATAGATATTGCGAATAAACTGACTATAGATAATTTAGATATTCCATATTAAAAAGCATATTACATATTTTTGGTATGTGCTCTCAATAACACCAAAAATATGTAATGTAGACCTATTTTTAATAACTTCCCATAAAATACGACGAATATAGCCCTACAAATAAATAAAACACCAAGAATATGTTATGTACATACAAAGGTACAAGCTCTCAACACCAAAAATATGTTGCGTACATGCAAAGATATAAGCTCTCAACACCAAAAATATGTTACGTACATACAAAGATACAAGCTCTCAAC
>NZ_JBEOOG010000237.1:0-340 GCF_040308965.1 Pseudoalteromonas sp. MER144-MNA-CIBAN-0113 | reverse complement strand
CCGAACTCAGCAGTGAAACGAAACAGCGCCGATGATAGTGTAGCATTTGCTATGTGAAAGTAGGACATTACCAGGCTTCAAATAAGAGAAACCCGTTACAGCGATGTGACGGGTTTTTTGTTGTCTGTAGGAAAGTAAAAATGCAGGTGAAAGGTAAAAGGCATCAGGTAAAAGGAAAAGAATAAGCGCCTAATACCAATCCGCAATAATACTCAATCATTTTGCGGGGCTAAACATGTCGCTATCTGTGTTAAAAAATTCTTATTTAGAACAACTAAATAGCGAATTTTTTGCCTAGCTATCAACCCGTTTTTCCTGCCTCAAAATAGACCGCTTAATT
>NZ_JBEOOG010000236.1:0-344 GCF_040308965.1 Pseudoalteromonas sp. MER144-MNA-CIBAN-0113 | reverse complement strand
CCATGTGTCCAAGCCATAATTAAATTCTTTTTCTTTACTAACTATTAGCACATTTTTTTTGATTTACTAAGTTTTTAGTGCGTTTGCGGGCAGTACGTATTATAATTGATACTGTATATCATTACCCATTTCTACTCTAAGCCATCTTTGGCTTATTTGCACTTTAAGTATAGGTTATTCAAGCATTTCATGACAGAAATCACTACACACCAAGCTTCTCGTCGTCGGTTACTTATTGCGCTAGCAATTACGTGTTCGTTTATGGTAATTCAGGTTATAGGTGCTTATTATTCTAATTCGCTTGCTGTACTTGCCGATGCGGGGCATTTGTTTGTTCACAATAG
>NZ_JBEOOG010000235.1:0-345 GCF_040308965.1 Pseudoalteromonas sp. MER144-MNA-CIBAN-0113 | reverse complement strand
GCCCATGGCTCAATGTGGGCTTCAAGCTTTATGGTATTGCCGCTTATCTTATTTATGCCAATACGAGAAATACCAAGCACCAACGTTATGCTAGGTGTACTTGTATTAGGAGTAATGTGTACTGCACTTGCTTATATTTTATTTTTTAAATTAATCGACGATATTGGCCCAACCTCAGCACTCACGGTTACATTTTTAATTCCATTATTTGGCATATTTTGGGGACATTTAATTTTAGATGAGCAAATTGGGCCAAATACGTTACTCGGCGCATTATTTGTCATTGTGGGTACTATGTTGGTTACTGGTTTTTTACCACGAAAAAAGCACTTAGCTAAAACAAGC
>NZ_JBEOOG010000234.1:0-347 GCF_040308965.1 Pseudoalteromonas sp. MER144-MNA-CIBAN-0113 | reverse complement strand
CGGAGTTTTTCAAGTTAGTTGTCGCCTCAAGTTAAATTTTATGCCGCCCGCATTTCTTCTTTTTTCTCAGGGTTTAAATTTACTTCATTTATCATTGACCAGTCTCGTGACTTCCCTGACCAACGGCTTGGGTTATTCAATTTAGCTGCGTCGTTTACCTGCTGACGCTTAGCTAATATTTCTTTATCTAAACCTGAATGACGTTGGTTTGGCGTCACAAATTTTATACCACTGTGTAGGTGCTCATTATTGTACCAATCAACGAACCCACTTACCCATTCTCTTGCTGCGCTTATATCTTCAAATGGCTTTTCTGGGTATTCTGGGCGATACTTTAACGTTTTAAA
>NZ_JBEOOG010000233.1:0-348 GCF_040308965.1 Pseudoalteromonas sp. MER144-MNA-CIBAN-0113 | reverse complement strand
ATATAGCACCAGCCAAAGCGGCTGATCTGTGAGCTATTCACAACTTTGCGCGCGTTTGCCAATCGATGGGCTTGTTTGGGGCGATAACCCCTTTGTCCCATGTTTCGCCTTATCTCTCGACTCACCGTTGATTTATGACAGCCAATAATTCTAGCTATTTCACTCATGCCTTTTTTAGCTTGCAATAGCGCTGATATTTGATATCTTTGCTCTTGGGTAAGATGTGTATAGTGTTTCATAACGTTCTGATATGTAGGAGTTGAAGTTTGAAATGCAACACGGCACATCTTACTCTTCAACTCATTCTTTTAAAACGTTGCACTTCTTATTTGAATCTAGGGTTTAAAG
>NZ_JBEOOG010000232.1:0-348 GCF_040308965.1 Pseudoalteromonas sp. MER144-MNA-CIBAN-0113 | reverse complement strand
ACGCTTACTTTACTTCCAGAGCGAATTTTTATTAGCCCCTCAGTAACAATTTGCTCGCCATCAGTTAGGCCTTCGTCGATAGCAACCCAGCCATTATTTCTGCTAGCAACATGCACTTCAATTTTATTAGCTATCCCATCTTGAATTTGAAAAACAAAGTGTTTGTCTTGCAAAGGTATAACCGCTTTTTCTGGCACCATTAAAGCTTGGTTGCTGCTTAGCTCAAGTGCTGTATTTAGTAACATACCAGGGCGAAGTAATCCTGATTTATTGGCAAAACTTGCTGTTACTTCAACACTGCGAGTAACCGAATCAATACGCGAGCTAATATGCGTTACCTTGCCGTTA
>NZ_JBEOOG010000231.1:0-349 GCF_040308965.1 Pseudoalteromonas sp. MER144-MNA-CIBAN-0113 | reverse complement strand
CATTTAAGACCTTCAATTGCTCGCTCTAAACAGGCAATTCCCCAGTCGTTTACTTCATCAAAAAATACATTAAACGCGGGCTCATCAAATTGAATGATATCAACGCCTGCGGCTTCTAATTCTTTTGCTTCTTGATTGAGAATTATGGCAAATTCCCACGCTAGTTTTTCGCGGCTTTTATAATGGTCATCGTAAAGCGTGTCAATCATTGTCATTGGGCCTGGCAATGCCCATTTTATTGGTTGATTGGTTTGCTTGCGTAAAAATTTAGCGTCTTCAACAAATACAGACTTTTGACGGCTAACAGGGCCCACAACTGTAGGTACGCTTGCGTCGTATCGGTCACGAA
>NZ_JBEOOG010000230.1:0-351 GCF_040308965.1 Pseudoalteromonas sp. MER144-MNA-CIBAN-0113 | reverse complement strand
AAGCAAAAACCAACCTCAGCCAATTACCGATTTATATTTAAATGGGCGTTTACAGTTCTCAAGTATTGATGAGCAAATATATCATTCAATGCTGGTTTATCCTGCAATGCTTGCCTCTAACAGACACGACCGTGTATTAATAATAGGTGGTGGTGACGGGCTTGCACTTAGAGATGTTTTAAAATGGCCTGTGAGTGAAGTAACGTTAATAGATTTAGACGCGCAGCTTCTCAATTTATTTGGTCATAAAGACGGTGACTTTACCCCGCCAGAGCACATCAATAAGCGATTACTACAGCTAAACAATAAATCGATGCAAGACTCGCGAGCCAACATAATTGTGGGTGATGC
>NZ_JBEOOG010000229.1:0-356 GCF_040308965.1 Pseudoalteromonas sp. MER144-MNA-CIBAN-0113 | reverse complement strand
GTTGAAAAAGCATTATCTCAATGTGATGATGTTCGCTTAGAAGATATTGCAGATGACTTAGGTGTCGGTTATTCAACGTTACAACGTTGGATAGCACTGGCAAAAAAGCATCAACTTGAAATACACCAGACGGGTAGCCAAATGACAGCAGAAAAACGACCACAAGACTGGAGTTTAGAAGAAAGACTCAACGCAGTAATTGAGTGTGGAAGTTTAGATGAAGCCGCCATAAATGAATACTGCCGTAATATAGGGCTTTATCCGCATCATATTCAGCAATGGAAGAAAGACTTAGTAACACCACCTTCAAATAAAACAGTAAAGTCAGACAGTAAACAGCTTAAGCAAGAAATAAA
>NZ_JBEOOG010000228.1:0-362 GCF_040308965.1 Pseudoalteromonas sp. MER144-MNA-CIBAN-0113 | reverse complement strand
ACATAGTAAGGGACAGCTAATACATCTTGTGAACTCATCCATTGACGATGCTCTCGGCCAAATTTATCCGTGTAACTTTGCACGTAGCCGCCAAATTTCACACGTTTTGCATGTTCTGGCGCGCTTAGCTCCCATGGGTGCCCTTCGCGCAGCCAGTTATCTGGTTGCTCAATTTGGTTACCATCTTTAATTGATTGGTTAAACATGCCGTATTCGTAACGAAGGCCATAACCAATGACAGGTAACGCTAGACTTGCACAGCTATCTAAAAAACAAGCAGCTAGGCGGCCTAAACCACCGTTACCTAAACCTGCGTCGTGCTCGGCGTCTTCAATTGTTTCTATTGTTGTGCAGTATTCTTG
>NZ_JBEOOG010000227.1:0-365 GCF_040308965.1 Pseudoalteromonas sp. MER144-MNA-CIBAN-0113 | reverse complement strand
ACGCTGAGTACGCTTTGTTTTCACCATAGTTTGTAAACTCTAGTGAATATGGCAACTCGTTTACTACACCACCTGTTAATGCTGGCGTTAAAATATTAACGCTACCATCATTATTAATACAAGGAACACCTGAGCCCAATACACCTAAGCAATTTAAGAATATAGACTCCTCTGTACTAAATGGAATACGCTGGCTACCATCTTCTTCAAAGTAACTCACACCAAAAATACTAGTAAACTTATTCTGCGTATAAACAGCGCGTAATTCTTGGATAAATTGATCGCCCTCAGCAGCTTCTGCAAATTCTAAAAACCATGCCTGCGTACCATCAGCATCAAACACTTCTAAAGAGTCAAAGTTACGC
>NZ_JBEOOG010000226.1:0-365 GCF_040308965.1 Pseudoalteromonas sp. MER144-MNA-CIBAN-0113 | reverse complement strand
AAACCCTGAGAAAAAAGAAGAAATGCGGGCGGCATAAAATTTAACTTGAGGCGACAACTAACTTGAAAAACTCCGTTTCTTATATCTAATTCATGAATCAAATCAACTAATCGATCTTTATATTCTTCAACAAAATATACATTTCGCCCCCCTTCATCAGATACCTTTAAAGCCAACTGTTTAAGTGAAGTAGTTTTACCACATCCAGCCCCTCCAAATAGAAGATGTAAATCTAGTGGTTGAGCTTTTTCATTAGCAAGAGACATATCAAAAAATTTATTTGTATTATCGTAAGCGTCCGGCAATCCACACCTAGCTTTTGATATTCCAAGGCAGTAAATCATCGATTTGGCAACCCGGTTTGC
>NZ_JBEOOG010000225.1:0-365 GCF_040308965.1 Pseudoalteromonas sp. MER144-MNA-CIBAN-0113 | reverse complement strand
CATAGCTCAGCTGGATAGAGTACCTGGCTACGAACCAGGCGGTCGGAGGTTCGAATCCTCCTGCGCCCACCACTTTCTATTACTACAAAAGTTAATAGAAAAGAAACCGACGAAAGTCGGTTTTTTTATGCCTGAAATAAAGTGAATATGGAAAAGTAGTAAGCTACGAACCAGACGGTCGGAGGTTCACTCTTAGAAGATACGTCCTGCGCCCACCACTTTCATACATAAGCCGACACTAAGTCGGTTTTTTTGTGCCTGAAATAAAGTGAATATGGGAAAGTAGCAAGTAAGCGTCCGGCCAACCACACCTAGCAACACCATTTTTTGTATTTGAAAATACCTTCAACTTTTTATTGGAGGTC
>NZ_JBEOOG010000224.1:0-371 GCF_040308965.1 Pseudoalteromonas sp. MER144-MNA-CIBAN-0113 | reverse complement strand
GCGCTGTACACGACTTCTTCTCAGGTGTAATGAGTATAAAAGAAGACGGTAAAAGCCTACCAGAAATCGCAGGCCATTATTACAACGTCGTATTTAAAGGCTTTATGCTTGTATTTACTGCCATGCTACTGTTTTTTGTAGGTGTAGTATTTATTATGAGCCCTGCAGGTTTGCTAAGTAACCTTGATTTCTTTGAAGGTACAATACTGGCAAATAATACCTTTTGGGTACTCGCTATTTTAGCGTATTACTTTTTAGCTACCTTGCTACCAATTGATAAAATCATTACTAAGTTTTACCCAATTTTTGGTGCGCTAATGATTGTAATGACAGTGGCAATTGCTATTTCATTACTTATTAATGCGCCGCAC
>NZ_JBEOOG010000223.1:0-377 GCF_040308965.1 Pseudoalteromonas sp. MER144-MNA-CIBAN-0113 | reverse complement strand
CCTGTACCGGCCAGTATTGCACCTAAATACACAACCGATCGATATTCAGGCTCTAATCGAGATGATGAAGCAGGGTATTATTGGGTAAATACTTACGCTTTAGATAAGCGTCCTTTGTATGTTTTGGAAGCATTAACGCTGCACGAAGCAGTGCCAGGTCATCATTTACAGATATCACTTAATGCAGAGCTTGAAAATTTGCCGAGCTATCGTCGTGATGCTTACCTTTCGGCATTTGGCGAAGGTTGGGGGCTTTACTCTGAATATTTAGGTTTAGAGGCAGGCTTTTATCAAGACCCATATAGCCGTTTTGGTCGCTTAACTTATGAAATGTGGCGAGCAGCACGTTTGGTTGTTGATACAGGGATGCACATGTA
>NZ_JBEOOG010000222.1:0-377 GCF_040308965.1 Pseudoalteromonas sp. MER144-MNA-CIBAN-0113 | reverse complement strand
CATCCTAGATGGTTTTAAACTAAGAACATACCCAAGACAATTTATTAAAAATTAGTTTTTACACAGTCTGTGCCATTTTCGGACGTTCGACTCGAACTGAATTTTTTATAAGAAAGTCATTAATACAATGTCACCAATGATCAATTTATAGCTTTGAATACAGTTATCACTTTGCGAAAAATAGTTCCTATCCAAATATTTTGTCTACCTATGATCATTACAACCATAGAATGAGGCGTATGTATGGAAGCTCTCCAAGAATTAACATCTATTGATGACGGAGAAGGTATATCCTCTGGAGTAAACGTCCGGTGATCATCACCTAGATATTGATATTCCAAGGCAATAATTGTTCTATGTCTGGCTCAGGCTGACAA
>NZ_JBEOOG010000221.1:0-379 GCF_040308965.1 Pseudoalteromonas sp. MER144-MNA-CIBAN-0113 | reverse complement strand
GAGGCAGGAAAAACGGGGTGATAGCTAGGCAAAAAATTCGCTATTTAGTTGTTCTAAATGAGAATTTTTTAACACAGATAGCGACACGTTTAGCCCCGCAAAATGATTGAGTATTATTGCGGATTGGTATTACATAACATCTATCACCACAGGCCTTTAGTGTGTCATTCCTGCGTACGTAAAAAGCCCGACGATTGTTAATCGGGCTTTCTCAGTTTGGAGCCATGGTGCACTACTTCGTAGGAACAACGCAATAGAATATCGTGGTGTCAGCTCTGATCAACTCTCTTCCTTTAACCTAATACCTTTCACCTACGTTTTTACTTTTCTGCAGACGTAAAAAAGCCCGACTATTTCTAGTCGGGCTTTCTCAATTTGG
>NZ_JBEOOG010000220.1:0-389 GCF_040308965.1 Pseudoalteromonas sp. MER144-MNA-CIBAN-0113 | reverse complement strand
ATTATAGAGCTTGCTAAAACTAACTGGTCACGCTAGTTAGTTACTTCCCTATTGAGTATTTTGCTCAATAGGGAAGTGCCAAAGTAATAATCCTCACTGTCATTCTCGACCATTAATAAGTGATGGTTGCTTGTAAGTAATTGAACAAAAATAGAAAATCATATATGGTTTATCATTAAATTAATAAAAATACGCATAAAATGCCTCTGCTTCATAGAGGAGCGGAGCAATAATGAAATGGAAATCAGTTTTACTGTCGCTAGTTGTTTTATGGCTTATCCAAGCCCAGCAAAACAGTTTACGCACCAATGAATACGCAAATATAATTTCTGATTTAGATAAGGTTAGTGTGCTTGGCGAATGTGAAATTTCTACGGAGGTTACAAGAG
>NZ_JBEOOG010000219.1:0-393 GCF_040308965.1 Pseudoalteromonas sp. MER144-MNA-CIBAN-0113 | reverse complement strand
TAGGTGATGAGCGAAGCGCACAGTCTAGGCTCGATGATATTTTTGGTAGTGAAACGCGTAATGCAGTAGCGACACACGAATTAATCGAAATTATTCGTACAACGAAAGATCGCCAACCTTTGCGTGACTCGTCACTCACCGAGGCTGAAAAAGAGCAGAATATTGGTAGTTTAGTGCCTATAAGCATGGGACGCTTAGTTGTCGAGCAAGATATATTTAATGCCGCAGCCAAAAAAGTAAAAGTATTTGGTATTGAGCTTATGGATATTCGCTTTAAACGTATTAATTATAATGAAAGTGTACGCCCTAAAATCTATGAACGTATGATCAGCGAACGTCGTCAAATAGCAGAACGCTTTTTGTCAGAAGGAAAAGGCGAAGCTGCCCGTATAC
>NZ_JBEOOG010000218.1:0-402 GCF_040308965.1 Pseudoalteromonas sp. MER144-MNA-CIBAN-0113 | reverse complement strand
TTCTTGTGTAAATTGACGTCTCATTTTATTTGCCTCTGCTAAATGTTAGAGGCGACAACTATCCTGACACAGGGGGATAGTGCGTTCTTCACACATACTTCTGCCGACTTAACGCTCATTTATCTACTTTTTATAGTTTTAACAAATAACCTAAAGTATTACTATCACTAAGTTTCTAAAACTTTTAAGTAAAGTAAATGGAATAATATACGCGTTTCGCTCATTTTCATGGATATATGCGCAAAGAGCAGTTTGACGACTCAATTGACTATTATATTTATCCAATCTCAATGACTGGTAATCGCTCTTTGCCGAAGTTCGGCACAGTGCCCAGACTGTGTGAAAACTCTGATCACCTTTTGGTCTAAGTATGTTCTGCTTATGATCTATTAATCTATACAT
>NZ_JBEOOG010000217.1:0-413 GCF_040308965.1 Pseudoalteromonas sp. MER144-MNA-CIBAN-0113 | reverse complement strand
AAAGCATTATCTCAATGTGATGATGTTCGCTTAGAAGATATTGCAGATGATTTAGGTGTCGGTTATTCAACGTTACAGCGTTGGATAGCACTCGCAAAAAAACATCAACTTGAAACACACCAGACGGGTAGCCAAATGACAGCAGAAAAACGACCACAAGACTGGAGTTTAGAAGAAAGACTCAGCGCGATTATTGACTGTGGTCATTTAGATGAAACAGCCATTAATGAATACTGTCGTAATAAAGGGCTTTACCCGCATCATATTAAGCAGTGGAAGCAAGATTTTGCCCAAGGACCTACAACGAAACTAGTTAAATCAGACAGTAAACAGCTTAAGCAAGAGATAAAACAGCTGCAAAAAGAACTGAATCGTAAAGATAAGGCCTTAGCTGAAACAGCCGCTCTGCTTGT
>NZ_JBEOOG010000216.1:0-414 GCF_040308965.1 Pseudoalteromonas sp. MER144-MNA-CIBAN-0113 | reverse complement strand
ATCGAGTACAGGTTTTACATTTTGTAAAAAATCAGCACCAGCACCTGTTGTATGAGGCACCATTCTCTCTTGTGTTTGTTCAGGTCCAAAAAGATCATCGTAGTGAGCATTTCCCAAATATGCACAACCACTTAAAATAATGAGTACTATCGTACTTATTAGTATTTTTCTCATTCGTCGTCCTCATCACCTAAATCAAAGGTGGGCATCATATCCATTTGAGGAGAAACGAATGTATTCTGACCTTCAGTATTCAAAACAATACTTAAAAGAGGCCCATGCGTTAATGTTATCTGCGCATCATGCTCTTGCTCTAATATACTTAAATACAGAGAATCAGTTATAAGCAACTCATAACCGCTAACGGTAATAGCTACACTGCTATCTTCACTTGGATTTTGGCAAATTTGAGCA
>NZ_JBEOOG010000215.1:0-422 GCF_040308965.1 Pseudoalteromonas sp. MER144-MNA-CIBAN-0113 | reverse complement strand
AACCTGAGCTTCGGATAAGAAATTACTAATTTAAAGGAACTAAATGCTCGTTCCATGATCCGATCATTCGACCAAGAGTGATTAGAACAAAAAGGAACGAGCATGAACAAGTTAGTTGAAACGTACTGTGATGTCGATGATTTTTCAAAGTTATTTTTCCCAAGCTGGCAGCGTATATTGCTCGAAAATGGTGAAATTAAACGTCGAAGAGCATGCCGCTTATCTCCGTCAGAGGTGATGACTATTATCATCCATTTTCACCAGTCACATTACAGAGATTTCAAAAACTACTACCTTCACTATGTTTGCCGTCAACTTAAAGCCTATTTTCCAGAGTTGCTGAGTTACACAAGGTTTCTCGCGCTTATGCCTAGTGTGGTGGTTCCGATGTGCAGTTACCTCACATCAAAACTTGGCAAGCC
>NZ_JBEOOG010000214.1:0-428 GCF_040308965.1 Pseudoalteromonas sp. MER144-MNA-CIBAN-0113 | reverse complement strand
CATCGTCTAGAGGCCTAGGACACCGCCCTTTCACGGCGGTAACAGGGGTTCGAATCCCCTTGGGGACGCCACTTACTTATTTTAAGTAATCTACAAAGCAGTATGACTGCAGCACTCTCTATCCGCAAAATAATAAAGAGTGAAAAATCTCTTGGTATGCCACCTACTATTAATTAGTAATATAGCTTTTAATAAAAAGTATCTAAAATCAGTTTACCTGCATTTCCATCACTACTTCAAAACTATCCAGTGAAGTTAAAATCTCAAAATTAAATAATTTAATATAATAACTCCTATATATTATTAGTTTCTTTCCTTTCTTTATATTCAGCTTAAATATACTTCGCCTATGTTAACCTGAGATCTGGTTAAGCCAACATTAGATTATTACTCTCTAAAATTTCAAGTTCTTGCGATGTTAAATCTAA
>NZ_JBEOOG010000213.1:0-429 GCF_040308965.1 Pseudoalteromonas sp. MER144-MNA-CIBAN-0113 | reverse complement strand
AATTATATGAGCTGGAAATAAATTCGCACTTATGTACATTATTCATAATCTCTAAATAATTTACATAGCATCACAAACTCTACTCTAATTTATTCTTTAATTTTCAATGGTTTGTTATCGGCATGCATTATGCTGTTTAACTGTGTGTTTCGAATATATTTTTCAAGAAAAAGGAGATCTCAATGAGTACATTACAAACAAGCACACGTTTACAAGGCAAAAAAATTGCAATTTTAGCCACTGATGGGTTTGAGCAAAGTGAGCTTTTATCTCCACGCAGCGCATTACTTGATGCCGGTGCAAACATCGAAATAGTATCAATTAAAGAAGGCCAAATTACGGGCTGGGATGAAGATAAGTGGGGCGATAAAGTAACAGTAGATAAACTAGTTACAAACGCAGACCCCGCCGATTACGACGCGCTTATGC
>NZ_JBEOOG010000212.1:0-439 GCF_040308965.1 Pseudoalteromonas sp. MER144-MNA-CIBAN-0113 | reverse complement strand
AAATAAGCCACACCTTAATTTAACTGACGTAGAGCTCAACGCACTAGTTATCGCTTAAGCAGATCTCAGGTTAATTATATAATTTACGATTATGATTAAAGTCATAGGTTGAAACAGTAAATACATAAGTAAAGAAAGCCTTAACTATATATGCTATGTTTTTTGCTTAATATTATTAGTGATCTACCAGCTAAAATAGTTATAGCAAGAAATCGGATACTATTTACAAGCGATTTAAACATCAACCTGCAACGCGTTATCATTAAAAATAACTTATAACACCATTTGAAGCTAAATATGCTTGAGTTTAGTTGTCTTTTTAAGCGTTTAGTTGTAATTTTGTTCGAATAGTCATTTATTTCAAGTTTTCTTCAAAAAAGGGTTGATCTGTTTTCGGATCTCCCTATAATGCGACCCCACTGAGACGGCAGAGCGCAAC
>NZ_JBEOOG010000211.1:0-447 GCF_040308965.1 Pseudoalteromonas sp. MER144-MNA-CIBAN-0113 | reverse complement strand
ATGAGCGTTCACGTTAAAACCAGAACGGGTGTTCACGATGGGCCGGAATCACTGTTCACGATGCTCCGGAATATGCAGGTATTGACCATCAGGCGAAAAAGTAGGGTTTTGCTCATTACTCATTTCGTCTGTTAAGCGCGTTACCTTTTTCTTTTTAAGGTTGTAGTGCCATAGCGAGGCATAACGGTTTTCGTTATTTTTAACAAATACAATGTCTTGGCTATTAGGCGACCAAGTATATTGAGTAATGCCGTCTTCGTCGTAAATACCGGTATCAATTTTGTGTTGCTTGCCCGATTTTGCATCTAACCACCAAAGTGTGTTGTTTTTATCTGAAAACAACAATTTAGAGCTATCTGGTGACCAAATGGGCACGGCTAGCGCATTTTAATCCCAGATTCTAACAGGGTTGAGCGATAATCATCGTCTAGCCCTGCCATTTTCTTT
>NZ_JBEOOG010000210.1:0-448 GCF_040308965.1 Pseudoalteromonas sp. MER144-MNA-CIBAN-0113 | reverse complement strand
TCAGCTATCAGCTATCAGCTATCAGCTATCAGCTATCAGCTATCAGCTATCAGCTATCAGCTATCAGCTATCAGCTAAAACTTTAAAGTGCTTCATTTTAAAAGCAAGTTTTATAACTTAAACATTAGCATTAAGTTATAAATACTGACAGGGAAATAAATGAGAAGGCAACGAGCTTCGAGTGACGAGTATCGAACAACGAGCTAGTGCTAAAACCTGAGACCTTTAATCTACTCTTTTAGCGCAGCGTCTCTTTGTCCTCTTTGTGAATAATTCACTAAAACTTTTTGAACACAGAGAAGAAAATGAGAAGTAAAAGAGAAAGTAAAACATCAAACTGGTAGCAGCGGGTTTACCCCGCGTCTCTATACCCCCCTGTGTCAGGATAGTTGTCGCCTCTAACTTTTAATAGAGGCAGATATAATGAGACGTCGATTTACACAAGAAT
>NZ_JBEOOG010000209.1:0-453 GCF_040308965.1 Pseudoalteromonas sp. MER144-MNA-CIBAN-0113 | reverse complement strand
GTATCAAGTGAAAAGCTCAGTGTTATGTGCGATGAGTTACTAACTAAACCGCTTTCAATAGTACTTGAGTATCGTGGTTGTAAAATTGGGTTGTCTCATACATTTGCACAATCGTGGGATTGGGAAAATTACCCTGATGATAAATCGCTAATTGTGCAATCTTTATTGTGGGATCGCGAAGTTATTAAGCGACAATTACGGTGGCCGGTCTAGCGACAATTATCTTGGCCGGTTGATCTGATAAGGTTCGGTACAGCAGAACGGAGGAGTTCACTGTGCCGGGAACACGAATCACTGATCAGCAGGTCACTATTTATATGAAACATAGAAAGCGTAATAGCCAAGTTATCGCGGCTGCGAAAGCAGGTATTTCTGAACGTTCAGCGAGGCGCATTGATAAACTGGATGAGCAGCCATTGTCTAATAAACGCCAATGGCGAACACGTATAGATC
>NZ_JBEOOG010000208.1:0-475 GCF_040308965.1 Pseudoalteromonas sp. MER144-MNA-CIBAN-0113 | reverse complement strand
TGACCTCTGTGGTAAATAGTGTTTTAATTTTTTGCACCACAGAGTACACCGAGGCGCTACGCGCTTCACAGAGAAGAAAATCTTGCGCGGTATAAAGCGGGATTAGGGATTCGAGCCGCGGGTTTCGAGGTTCGAGGAATTTAAAAACCTTACGGTTAATATAGCAAGGTTTTTTATACCCGTAGGCGGGAGTTTACCTCGCGCAGGTTTTATAAAATGCGCGGGATAACTCCCGCCTACGTTCAATACAAACACCGTACTTAACTTAATCTCTACCTAAAACCTAAAATCTTTGTCTTTAATCTCTTCCTCTGTGAACTCTGTGAACTCTGTGACCTCTGTGGTAAATAGTGTTTTAATTTTTTGCACCACAGAGTACACCGAGGCGCTACGCGCTTCACAGAGAAGACAAAACAAATAAAACATGTCTTTAATCATTTCCTCTGTGTGCTCTGCCCCCTCTGTGGTGAATAAA
>NZ_JBEOOG010000207.1:0-480 GCF_040308965.1 Pseudoalteromonas sp. MER144-MNA-CIBAN-0113 | reverse complement strand
TTCATGGATGAACGATGGATGCAGCTTCAGGGATGAATTATTTATTCAGCTATATACGTTATAGCCCCGACCAAATTAGTTGGGGTTTTTTATGCCTTAAATTTGAATAGCCTAAAGCCGCCAGAAATGAGAACACTTATTCCTTATGCTGTTCTTTGCTTCCATTAAGAATGTAATTAACCTAAGCTCAACTATAAAGTTTATTAAGAAGTGCTATTGTTAATGTTTGCAAGTTACCGTAGTCCAAACAGTTTATCTAAAAAAATGATGCGCGTTATTTTCTCTATCTACTTGTTTGTAACCTGCCTCATAACAAGCATGCAGTTTTTAACTGAATACTTAAAAACACAAAACTCAATCTCCTATGAATTAAAACAGTTGCAAGAAACTGTTCAGGGTCCTGTTTCCCCCTGTGTCAGGATAGTTGTCGCCTCTAACATTTAGCAGAGGCAAATAAAATGAGACGTCAATTTACACAAG
>NZ_JBEOOG010000206.1:0-506 GCF_040308965.1 Pseudoalteromonas sp. MER144-MNA-CIBAN-0113 | reverse complement strand
ATTCGCTTAATTAAGCGGTCTATTTTGAGGCAGGAAAAACGGGGTGATAGCTAGGCAAAAAATTCGCTATTTAGTTGCTCTAAATGAGAATTTTTTAACACAGGTAGCGGCACGTTTAGCCCCGCAAAATGATTGAGTATTATTGCGGATTGGCATAAGCAGCGGTATCAATGCTGCTTTAAACTTCGTTACGACAACAACAGGAACGCCAAACTTCAATCATTAAAACCTGAAACCTGCAGCATTACAGTAATTGAGAACTCAACGATCGTTGCTACTAAGCACCAATGCATAAGGTAAGTGTAGAACCTTCATGCTTTACCCTCTAAGTGCGATAAAACTCAACTCAAGTGACAGTGTTAAATTTACACCGAGCTGCTTTACCTAAAATCTTAAACCTTGCACCTGAAACCTTTATTTTATTGCAGGCATTAAAAAACCCGAGGCTAAGCTCGGGTTTTTTCGTATTAATTAGCTAGGCTAATTATTACTCTACGATAGTTGCT
>NZ_JBEOOG010000205.1:0-513 GCF_040308965.1 Pseudoalteromonas sp. MER144-MNA-CIBAN-0113 | reverse complement strand
ACTTGTATTATTTTTTTCGCTTGCATGAGCTATTGTAACATTGCTCATGGTTAAGAAAATTAACAAAGCCGCTGTTATTATTATTTGAATCATTTTTATTCCTATCTTTAATAATTAATCTATTGCCGTTAGCACTTGATATTGCTCGGGTGTTAATGTAGGTAATCGTTTAATAAAAGCAACCATTGCCCATATTCTTTCATCACTGTGAGTTTTGCCCCAAGCTGGCATGCCTGAGGCTTTTATGCCGTGCTTAATCACCCAAAAATTCTTCCTTGCAAGCTCTTCATCAGTTCCGTGTTGATGGGTTTCATGCGAAATACTTAAATTAGGTGGAGCAGGATACAGCCCAATGCTCATATCACTTTCTTCTAATCCAGGTTTTAGATGACAGCTTGAGCACATATATTCATAATCTGCTCCTCCCATTAACAATAACTCAGGACTTTCCAAATCAGGTACTTTGATATGTTGTGCCGATTTCTTTATGGATGCTTCCCTAGTTTCTTCAAG
>NZ_JBEOOG010000204.1:0-520 GCF_040308965.1 Pseudoalteromonas sp. MER144-MNA-CIBAN-0113 | reverse complement strand
TGGGGCTGGATCACCTCCTTATACGATTTAGAACTTATTTGTTCGTAGTGTCCACACAGATGATTGTTAGTTAGTTTTGCCCATTGGGTTTAACTAATTAATATGCTCTTTAAAAATTTGGAAAAGCTGATAATAAAATTCGTATAAATAACAGTGTTATTTGTACAGAGTTTTCAAAAGTAAAAAAGAATGATAGCAGTATCATTCAGTGCCATTTAGTTAACTCTTATGAGTTGATTGATTGGTATCTACTTTAGTATTCAATATTAACTTCTGGCGAAGTTAAACTGTCACTAACGTATGACTAAACTTTATTGTTTAGTATTGCGACGTGGATTTGATGCTTAGGCAACGCCGCTAATATTTTTGTCGCTGGGCGCATAACGTGTTATGTAACCAAGCAAAAATAGAAAGCAAGGCAGCATAAGTAGCAAAGACCAAGCAAGACCCGTTTGGGTTGTATGGTTAAGTGACTAAGCGTACACGGTGGATGCCTTGGCAGTTGGAGGCGATGAAGGAC
>NZ_JBEOOG010000203.1:0-524 GCF_040308965.1 Pseudoalteromonas sp. MER144-MNA-CIBAN-0113 | reverse complement strand
TACACAAGGTTTCTCGCGCTTATGCCTAGTGTGGTGGTTCCGATGTGCAGTTACCTCACATCAAAACTTGGCAAGCCCACAGGTATACAATTTGTTGACTCCACTAAAATAGAAGTGTGTCACATCATCAGAGCTAAAAGAAATAAAGTGTTTGAAGGCGTTGCTCATCATGGAAAAGGCACTATGGGTTGGTCATATGGATTCAAACTACATTTAATAATTAATCATTTAGGTGAGATTGTGGCGCTAAAGCTCACAACGGGCAATGTGGATGATCGAGAGCCTGTTTCTGATATGGCGGACTCTATCTTCGGAAAACTCTATGGCGACAAAGGTTATATCAGCAAAGCGCTCTCTGGTGAGTTACTAGAAAAAGGTGTCGAGTTAATCACGACGGTTCGAAAGAATATGAAGAAAAAATTTATTTCATTGTGGGACAGGGCTTTATTGAAAAAACGATTTATAATCGAAACGGTGAATGATCAATTGAAAAACATTTCTTACATTGAACACTCTAGACACCG
>NZ_JBEOOG010000202.1:0-543 GCF_040308965.1 Pseudoalteromonas sp. MER144-MNA-CIBAN-0113 | reverse complement strand
TGAGTGGTAGGGGAGCGTTCTGTAAGCGGTTGAAGGTGTACCGGGAGGTATGCTGGACGTATCAGAAGTGCGAATGCTGACATGAGTAACGATAATGCGGGTGAAAAACCCGCACGCCGGAAGACCAAGGGTTCCTATCCCATGTTAATCAGGGTAGGGTAAGTCGACCCCTAAGGCGAGGCCGAAAGGCGTAGTCGATGGGAAACGGATTAATATTTCCGTACTTGGTATAATTGCGATGGGGGGACGGAGCAGGCTAAGCAAGCATGGCGATGGTAGTCCATGTGAAAGTGTGTAGGCTAGTGACTTAGGTAAATCCGGGTTGCTGTTAGGCTGAGACACGAGACGAGTCACCACGGTGATGAAGTTGCTGATGCCATACTTCCAGGAAAAGCCTCTAAGCTTCAGATTATACTGAATCGTACCCCAAACCGACACAGGTGGTCAGGTAGAGAATACTAAGGCGCTTGAGAGAACTCGGGTGAAGGAACTAGGCAAAATCGTACCGTAACTTCGGGAGAAGGTACGCTCCGATTGGTGATG
>NZ_JBEOOG010000201.1:0-547 GCF_040308965.1 Pseudoalteromonas sp. MER144-MNA-CIBAN-0113 | reverse complement strand
CTTGTTTCAATGCGCCCATGCCCTGAGCTTATTTCGGTATGTTTATCATAGTTGCTATTGGTCAATCCTTCGCGCTCACTCTTGTGCCACCAAGCTTCTAATTCACTCTGCATACCTGAATGGTTACCTTTGAGCGCTAGGATATAATCAGCTTTTTGTTTAATTATTTGTTTCGCTATTTCTTGCTGGCAGCCCATAGCATCAAGTGTAATGATGCTATTTTCAATATCTAGCATGGTGAGTAACTCAGGTATGGCTGTGATTTCATTTGTTTTGCTATCAACGGCTGTTTGCCCTAAAACTAACTGGTGTTGGCAGCTCCATGCACTGACGGTATGTAAAGCACTTTTTCTATCTTTGGTTGTAAATGAACGACGTGCAGTTTTTCCATCCATAGCAATAATATCAGCACCCGTGGTTTCAATAAGTGAAGATATCCAAGATTGAAATGCATGCTCTATTTCATCTGATTTTAACCGACAAATGACACGGGCTATGGTGTCGTGTCTTGGAATACCCGCGTTGAAAGCGCCATATCTTTTTAACC
>NZ_JBEOOG010000200.1:0-548 GCF_040308965.1 Pseudoalteromonas sp. MER144-MNA-CIBAN-0113 | reverse complement strand
TCGAGATTGTAAAATAAGAAGTCAGTGCACTAACTCTAAAAAAGACCCTAGGCGAATAAGGCGGTGGGTGCATGAGATTCTGACAGAAGAAATGCTTCAAAAGCTAAAGAATGAACCTGAATTGATGCTTCATCGAAAGCAAACTGTTGAGCACCCCTTTGGCACAATTAAACTCTGGATGGGAGCTACCCACTTACTAACACGAGGTTTAAAAAGCGTGAGTACAGAAATAAGTCTTCATGTTCTGGCTTACAACTTCAGAAGAATGCTCACAATTATGGGAGTTAATGGTCTAAGTAAAGCGATTAGAGTAGCGTTGCTATAGCAGTTTCGCTCGCGCGGAGAAAATTGCAATACTGAGAAAAAATCGATCGCAACCATCCTAGATGGTTTTAAACTAAGAACATACCCAAGACAATTTATTAAAAATTAGTTTTTACACAGTCTGGGCACTTAGCCGAACTTCGGCAAAGTGCCCAGACTGTGTGAAAACTCTGATCACCTTTTGGTCTAAGTATGTTCTGCTTATGATCTATTAATCTATACAT
>NZ_JBEOOG010000199.1:0-567 GCF_040308965.1 Pseudoalteromonas sp. MER144-MNA-CIBAN-0113 | reverse complement strand
CATTAGATTTAACATCGCAAGAACTTGAAATTTTAGAGAGTAATAATCTAATGTTGGCTTAACCAGATCTCAGGTTACCTAAGCCTTGTTCGTCAAACCCGGCTTGCGAATTAGTACCTAATAAATCAAGGCCCCAATCGTATTTGTTAATTAAGCTATAGCCTAAAACAAGTCCACCGCTGAGTTGATTATGATCAAAATCAAGGTAAAAATTATCGTAAGAAACCGCAAGGCTTAAATCTAACTCGGCGCCAACATCATAAGAATTCATCCCCACCAAATAAGAATCTTCTATGTAATAACCAGCTCCTGCACTCCAGTCCCAGGCAAACCCTGTAGTGGGTTCCAATGTGTTATCGGCATAGTAACGATTGCTTGCTGTGCTCTGGCCACTAAAAATGAGCGCAAACAATAAGGCTGCACAACGGAAAAAATGTCTTTGTGGGAAATGCTTCATCCTTGGAACCTAAATTAGAGTTTGCTAAAGAGGCTAGGGTCTGTTGACCTTTGCGGATTAAAATTTGTTCAAACTAGGGGCGGTTTAATCGCGGCGCGAGGTTTGTAACC
>NZ_JBEOOG010000198.1:0-567 GCF_040308965.1 Pseudoalteromonas sp. MER144-MNA-CIBAN-0113 | reverse complement strand
GGCTTTGCCTGTAAAAAGTACTCATGTTAATTCCTTAGTTGATTTTTAGCGAAGTCACAAAAGGAAAAAACATGAGTAGATACGAGAAAGCATCGCATGTGTATTGGCGATGTCAATATCATATAGTTTGGACACCTAAGTATAGATTTAGGATCCTTAAAAATAAAATAGGTAGGGATGTCTACAGGTGCATTCAGGTTTATTGCGAACAGCTTGGGTGCAAAGTTGTTGAGCTGAATGTACAAATAGATCACGTACACTTAGTAGTAAAAGTGCCGCCAAAACTGTCAATTTCAAAGTTAATGGGCGCATTGAAAGGTAAAATAGCGTTAAAAATGTTTAGTAAATATCCGTACTTAAGAAAGAACAAGCTATGGGGTAATCATTTTTGGCAGCGAGGATACTTTGTTGATACGGTAGGCATAAACGAAGAAATAATACGAAGATATGTCAGGCATCAGCAGAAGGAGGAGAGACAAGAGCAAGCTCAGTTAACTCTGGAGTAAACAACGCCCCCTTTTAGGGGGCTAATTCAAAGCCACCTTCTTTAGAAGGTGGATCTTTTAC
>NZ_JBEOOG010000196.1:0-576 GCF_040308965.1 Pseudoalteromonas sp. MER144-MNA-CIBAN-0113 | reverse complement strand
AATTATGGCTCTGGTTTTGAATTAAGCTAACCCACGAAAAGCGGAGGCTAACACCGTGTGGGAGTCATTATGTCTATACGTACAGGTGGTTGCAGATACATGGAAAGTTTTATCCCCTTAATTTTTATATCTATGCTTGTTTTTATTCAAATCAAAAAGTTTAAAGATATGTGTAAATACTTGGCTTCTGTCTATCCTGAGGAGTGGGAGAAGCTTACCCATAACTCGATGGGAAGTTCTCAATGGTCTACTACTAATGCTAACTTAAATGAGTCGCTTAAAACGGGTTATTTTTCAAAAATAAATGATAACAAAGTAAGAGATTTCGAAAAGTTTCGAACATATAATATGTACTTAATGGGGGCGGTTGTCTTATTACAATTAGTCTTGGCTATTTTAAAGTAATGTACGTATAACAAGCCATTCAAGCAGGACTTTTAACAGTTGGTTAGGTTCCGCTTCGCTTCACATTTTAACCAACAATTAAAAGCCTCTTAATGGGGCGTTGAGGTTGTAGAATTACTCTTTTTAGGAACTGGTTCTACACATTTCACTTGATTGTTTTTTAACCTTGAA
>NZ_JBEOOG010000195.1:0-578 GCF_040308965.1 Pseudoalteromonas sp. MER144-MNA-CIBAN-0113 | reverse complement strand
ATTATGGCTCTGGTTTTGAATTAAGCTAACCCACGAAAAGCGGAGGCTAACACCGTGTGGGAGTCATTATGTCTATGAGTAATTCGGATATGCAGTATCAAATAAACTATGAAGGTGAGATTAGATTTGGGCCCGCTTATTATTCACTTGAAATAGGCGGAATTAAAGTAGCTGATTTTGTATATGGCTTTACTCGTAGTGAGTTATTAAATGGCCGATATTTAGCAATTGAAGAATGGCTTACTACTGATTATAGAAAAGGCCCAGTTACTAGAGTTGCTATATTTGATCTAAAAAATAAATTGGTTTCACGGTTAAAGATCGTAGAGTCGGGTTTTGTTAGCAATTTTAAGTTGATTGGTAATGTGTTTTCATACCGTAAAGATTATCATGCTAAAGGTACTTCAGTAGAATCTGAAGTAGACTGGAAATCAATCGTCGAGTGGGTTGACATAAACTCATAACAAGAAGTTCAAGCAGACAAAAAACAGTTGGTCATCGCCCCGCCGTGTCAGAGTAGTTGTCCTGTCTTCTTTTCACAATAGTTATAGTCAGACGGCGGGTGGTTAGCAGGTTCA
>NZ_JBEOOG010000194.1:0-603 GCF_040308965.1 Pseudoalteromonas sp. MER144-MNA-CIBAN-0113 | reverse complement strand
TGAATCGCCCCGTGTTTGCCAGAGACTCAATAACTTGAGAAACTGGAACTATGAAAAAATCAAATCGCTATACATCAGAATTTCGTGAACGTGCAATTAGGCTTGTTACCACACAACAGCATGAATACCCTTCTCTTTGGGCTGCGCTAGTATCGATTTCAGATAAACTGGGATGTACCCCAGAAACACTTAGAGCATGGGTCAAGAAATCTCAAGCTCAACCGTCTAAACCCTCTTCTAATACGCAATCAACTGAAGAACGCCTTGCCGTCTTAGAGCGCGAGAATAAAGAGCTCAAGCGAACGAATGATATCCTGAGGCAAGCTGCCGCTTTTTTCGCCCAAGCGGAGCTCGACCGCAAACAGAAGTAATAGTGGATTTTATTGATGCTTGCAGAGAGCATTACGGTGTCGAGTCAATTTGCAAGGAATTGCCGATTGCACCATCAACGTATTATTCTCATAAACAGATACAAAGAGAGCCTGAGCGACTGTCTAACCGCAAAAAGCGTGATGCTGAGCTGATAATACTCATTCGCGAAGTGTGGGAGGATAATATGTCAGTTTATGGTGCAAGAAAAATATGGAAGCAGCTACAGCTTGA
>NZ_JBEOOG010000193.1:0-674 GCF_040308965.1 Pseudoalteromonas sp. MER144-MNA-CIBAN-0113 | reverse complement strand
CAAACCGGGTTGCCAAATCGATGATTTACTGCCTTGGAATATCAAAAGCTAGGTGTGGATTGCCGGACGCTTACCTTTGGATAAATACATGTTAAAAAACAATTCCAAATTGTCGTTTCAAGATCGAGTTAAGTTGGGATTACAAATCCTCAGAGCTTTCTCTTACATACACTCCAAAAATATTTTACACAGAGATATTAGCCCTAAAAATATTCTACTTAGGGAATATGATGATGTAGCAGTTGTGAAAATAGCAGATTTTGGACTAGTGAAAATTATTGATAGTGAACTAACTTCGGCGAATACAGAATTTAAGGGGTATTACAACGATCCTAGCCTAATAACAGAAGGCTTTGATACCTATAGCATCTTGCATGAAACATATTCGTTGACTCGTATTTTATATTACGTCTTAACCGGAAAGAGCAAGACTGAAAAGTCACCAGAGAATGTACGTGCTTTCATTGATATAGGTCTTAGTAGTAATAAGTCTATTCGATTTAAAGATATTGATGAAATACGCATAGCTTTTCTAGCTATCGCACCAATGTGATTTAGCCGTGAACCATAACAGAGCCCAGCAGTTCGACGCTGAAGGCGGCGTTGAGGTTGTAGAATTACTCTTTTTAGGAACTGGTTCTACACATTTCACTTGATTGTTTTTTAACCTTGAA
>NZ_JBEOOG010000192.1:0-680 GCF_040308965.1 Pseudoalteromonas sp. MER144-MNA-CIBAN-0113 | reverse complement strand
TTCATGAACAAATGTGACATGGTTGATGATGAAGAGCTACTTGAGCTAGTAGAAATGGAAGTTCGTGAACTTCTTTCTGAATACGACTTCCCAGGTGATGACTTACCACTAATTCAAGGTTCTGCACTTAAAGCACTTGAAGGCGAAGAGCAATGGGAAGCTAAAATCGTAGAGCTTGCAGAAGCACTAGATACTTACATTCCAGAGCCAGAGCGTGACATCGATAAGCCATTCATCATGCCTATCGAAGACGTTTTCTCAATCCAAGGTCGTGGTACTGTTGTAACTGGCCGTGTTGAAGCTGGTATCATCAACGTGAACGACGAAGTTGAAATCGTTGGTATCAAAGAGACGACTAAGTCTACTTGTACTGGTGTTGAGATGTTCCGTAAGCTTCTTGACGAAGGTCGTGCTGGTGAGAACATTGGTGCACTTTTACGTGGTACTAAGCGTGAAGACGTTGAACGTGGTCAAGTACTAGCTAAGCCTGGTTCAATCAAGCCACACACTACATTCACTTCAGAAGTATACGTACTTTCGAAAGATGAAGGTGGTCGTCATACTCCATTCTTCAAAGGTTACCGTCCACAGTTCTACTTCCGTACAACTGACGTAACAGGTGACGTACAGTTACCAGAAGGCGTAGAAATGGTAATGCCTGGTGATAACGTTAAGATGAC
>NZ_JBEOOG010000191.1:0-703 GCF_040308965.1 Pseudoalteromonas sp. MER144-MNA-CIBAN-0113 | reverse complement strand
AAGCAAGAGATAAAACAGCTGCAAAAAGAACTGAATCGTAAAGATAAGGCCTTAGCTGAAACAGCCGCTCTGCTTGTTCTCAAAAAAAAAGCGGATGCACTCTGGGGTTTCAACGAGGACGATTAACAACACTGGCTGAGCGACATGAATTAATAAAGCTTATTACAAACGCGCAGGATTCAGGGGCAAGGAAAGAAAAAGCATGTGAGTTACTTGGGCTGACGGCAAGAACCGTTCAACGTTGGATTGAAGCTGACAATATGACTGACAAGCGAACAAGTACGATAAAACGGCCGCCAAATCGTCTCACAGAGTTAGAGCGGCAGCGTATTATTAATACGGTTAACTCAACTGAATATGGGCATTTACCGGCCAGTAAAATAGTCCCTAAGCTGCTTGATAAGGGCATATGGATAGCGTCTGAAAGTTCGTTTTATCGTGTCATGAAGGCACATAACTTATTAACGCATAGAGAAAAAGTAAAGCCAGCTAAGCCGATGAAAAAGCCAAGAGCACTGAAAGCAGTGCGTGCAAATGAAGTCTACACTTGGGATATCACCTATTTACCAACGAGCGTAAAAGGGCAATTTTTATACTTATATTTAGTGATGGACATTTTTAGTCGAAAGGTTGTTGGCTGGCAGGTTTACGACACACAGTTAAGTGAATTAGCCGCGGATTTAATGAAGGATATTTGCAGTCG
>NZ_JBEOOG010000190.1:0-736 GCF_040308965.1 Pseudoalteromonas sp. MER144-MNA-CIBAN-0113 | reverse complement strand
AGTATTATTCATGGACGCTCCTAACATGATTTGATTTACTTAGTATAGCAAACCAACACAGAAATGGATCAGCGCCCAAATAATTTATTTTATCTCAAATAATTTATTTTATCTCTAATCAAATCATTATCCTGAGCAAATGAAATATATAAGTGAGTACATTGGTGCTGTACTGATTTACTTTATGTTCTTTCATGAGCTTATCTTCTGATGGGTGCGATAATGTTAAAATCAATTTCCCCTCTGGATACCTTGCTTTCCCTAGTACTCTGTTGGTATCCAACATGATTGGGATTTGGTGGCTTTTTGCTTTCCATTTTTTTAGTAACTCAGAAGTTTTTTTACTTTTTGCAGGTGATAATTTTAATCGCCAACGGTTTTTCGGGAAAACTTGAACTAAAATCTCAAGATAGCGTTCTAGCTCTTCAGGGGATGAAAAAGTAATACCCGGTTTCGAGGTATTGGTATTGTTTATAAAATAATTGATACACCAATTGATCTTACTTTTATTCTGCTTAAAAATAGATCTGAGTTTTGCAATAGCTAAGTCTGCTTCTAACAGTTCCTCATTAGATTGAGGTGTTGATGGGGCTAAAGGTTCACCTATTGGTGTTCCTGCTTTGTACCTGGAAAATATCCGAGACTTATTCTTTGACGTTATTAACCTGAGATCTGGTTAAGCCAACATTAGATTATTACTCTCTAAAATTTCAAGTTCTTGCGATGTTAAATCTAA
>NZ_JBEOOG010000189.1:0-743 GCF_040308965.1 Pseudoalteromonas sp. MER144-MNA-CIBAN-0113 | reverse complement strand
ATGATAATTTAAACGAGTCAGGTAAAGTGGCCTGACTTAAACAAACTGGTCTCCGATGAACTCGGGGCGATTCAATACCTTCAAAAACTGCACGTAGAGACTCATCTTGATACCCCGTTAACTGAGCATTTGTGAATAACACATAATACTTAGCAAGACCTTTTGCAGCCAACCTTTTTGCTTTTTCTATATCATCTTTTAAATCAGAAACTTTTATTCCTGCTTTATAATCAGAGGTGAACTTACATTGAGCAGTAAATGAACCTGATTTAGATTTGTTCGGTTTATCTATCCAGACACCATGATATGCACCATCTCTACCACCATCATGTGAATCGAAAAAAGACTGTACATCGTGCCCAAAAATATCCGTCATTATGGTAACCGAAAGATCTTGGAATGCTTTCCAGCCTAATGTATGAAGTTGAAAATCAACGATGTTGTTGGATTGTGCTGTCATAGATATCTAACTTTATTAATTATTTATTATTACTACTTCTCTATTAAAAATGAGTGTAACAGATAAAATCAGGGTCTTTCTTTTTTACTAATTAAAATTCCAAGCTCCTTACAAAAAATTCTAATTCATGCAATGGCAATGGACACTTTAAAAGTTCAGATAGCTAATTATTAGTTGCATTAAGTTAACCTAAACAATAAGCTGTATATTTATGGCTGTGATCCATTTCTGTGTTGATAGAATAAAATTTCAATATTAATCAACAATTAAAAGAATTCGTCAA
>NZ_JBEOOG010000188.1:0-790 GCF_040308965.1 Pseudoalteromonas sp. MER144-MNA-CIBAN-0113 | reverse complement strand
ATTCTTGTGTAAATTGACGTCTCATTTTATTTGCCTCTGCTAAATGTTAGAGGCGACAACTATCCTGACACAGGGGGCTAAAGGCCCAGGAATGGGTAAAAAGATGAACGGAATGATGGAGCAAATGGGAGCACCTAAGCCTAAAGATCTCTACCCTACATTAATGCGTCTATCGAAACTTCCTCCTCACCTGGCCGATGAAGTACTTCAAAAAGCCATAAATAGAATGCAAAAAGGTAATCAAATAATGGTAGACGGCTTTATGTCGTTAGCTAATGCCGATGGTCAGCAAAACTATTCTGAAATGCAATCTTCTATAGCAAAAATAGAGCAAGGTTTAAGTCAATACAATAGTGGTTTAGCTACTAAAAGGGCGATAGCAGAAGGGCAGGAACCAAGGCGAGTGGCTCTTCAATGGTTTAAAAGTCAAATGAATCTCTTACCAACAGTGCCTAAAAGCGAGCAATCAAATATATTCGGAATAAGCATACTTCACTTTGGTGTTATGACCATTTTATTTCTATTTGCGTTTGTTTTTATTTGGGTATACGCCTTTAAAATGAAAAGAGCATCTGCGCTGTTAGAAGAATTAAAGATAGCTCCAGTCAAGGAGCCGCAAGTGATAGACAATGAAAATAAGAAAGAAGTTTCTGAAAATATAACCAATAGCCCCACGTTTGATAAGTCTAGTGAGTTGAATGGAGCATTGGTTACCCCCTGTGTCAGGATAGTTGTCGCCTCTAACTTTTAATAGAGGCAGATATAATGAGACGTCGATTTACACAAGAAT
>NZ_JBEOOG010000187.1:0-798 GCF_040308965.1 Pseudoalteromonas sp. MER144-MNA-CIBAN-0113 | reverse complement strand
TGAATCGCCCCGAGTTCATCGGAGACCAGTTTGTTTAAGTCAGGCCACTTTACCTGACTCGTTTAAATTATCATAGTAGTCTGTTTCATATTGAGCTGGTGAAATATACCCAATTGAAGATAATAGGCGTTGATTATTAAACCAATTAACCCACTCTAACGTTGCGTATTCAACAGCATCAACATTCTTCCACGGACCATTTTTGCGAATAATCTCTGTTTTAAATAATCCATTTATTGTTTCAGCCAATGCATTGTCATAAGAGTCACCCACACTGCCTACAGACGCTTGAATTCCAGCTTCAGCAAGTCGCTCAGTGTATCGTATAGACAAATATTGGCTGCCTCTGTCGCTGTGGTGAATTAACCCTTCGGGGTTGCCACGATGCCAAATAGCTTGCTCTAACGCATCAAGAATAAGCTCTGTGTGCATTGTCGTTGATACACACCAACCTACAATGTATCGTGAAAAAACATCTATCACGAAAGCGACATAAACAAACCCACTCCATGTGGCAACATAGGTGATGTCAGCTACCCAAAGTTGATTTGGCTGCTCAGCAGTAAATTGACGATTAACTAAATCAAGTGGCTTTACTTGTTGCTCGTCAGGTATCGTTGTCTTATGTGCTTTACCCCGACGAACACCTTGAATTCCCATAACTCGCATCAATCGTTCGACTGTACAGCGGGCGACTTGATGGTCGTCAAGCTGTAGCTGCTTCCATATTTTTCTTGCACCATAAACTGACATATTATCCTCCCACACTTCGCGAATGAGTATTATCAGCTCAGCATC
>NZ_JBEOOG010000186.1:0-859 GCF_040308965.1 Pseudoalteromonas sp. MER144-MNA-CIBAN-0113 | reverse complement strand
CTCCTGTGATTAAAAAGAAATGAGCTTAGCGAATATAAAATAAATGTTTAGGTGTGGTTTAGCCGACGGTTACAGTAATTAATTGCATGGAAGCAATTAAAGCCGTGACTTCGCCATGGATGGCGAATACACGGCGTTTACGTTCATATCAATTTAGGCTTTGAGGAAAGTGCAAAATGCCCGGGCGCCGTGGGGTTCCAAGGGGCGGTCGGCGGTATCCGCCCCTTGGTTGCCGTCGCCAACGCGACATGTATTAATAAAGTAGACGAGTATCGAGTTGCGGAGATCGGGTTTTGATATTAAAAGCTACGCTTTTCGCGTCAGCAAGCTTAACGCCTACATTAAAATTTAAAGACCACTGCCAAGACAACTCCCCCGTCATTTTGCCCGAAAAGACTCAATTGATGAGTAATTAATTGCATGGAAGCAATTAAAGCCGTGACTTCGCCATGGATGGCGAATACACGGCGTTTACGTTTATATCAATTTAAGCTTTGAGGAAAGTGCAAAAAGCTCGGGGCGCCGAGAGATTCCAAAGAGAAGTCGGCGGTTACTTCTCTTTGGTTGTCGTCGCCAATGCGACATTTTCTTTATTTAATTAGACTCTTTATTAATTTCTTCAACAGTTCTAATTACAGCTTTTTTTAAAGCGCTGCTCATAACTTCGTTAGTTAATTGATCCAATAATGTCTTATGGAGAACCCCCATACCTTCATTATTGGCCATAGTTGCATCAAATAATTCACGTGTAATTAGTTCTTCCCCTAGCTTATTTACTAATGAACCTGAGCTTCGGATAAGAAATTACTAATTTAAAGGAACTAAATGCTCGTTCCATGATCCGATCATTCGACCAAGA
>NZ_JBEOOG010000185.1:0-876 GCF_040308965.1 Pseudoalteromonas sp. MER144-MNA-CIBAN-0113 | reverse complement strand
CACTCCTGTGATTAAAAAGAAATGAGCTTAGCGAATATAAAATAAATGTTTAGGTGTGGTTTAGCCGACGGTTACGTTAGTTCGAGTTCACGGCAAAGGTAAGAAAGAGCGTTTGGTGCCAATTAGTTTGCGAGGATGTGAGTGGTTAGCATTCTACATTGGCAAGATCAGACCAATGTTTGCATTCATCGGATCTAGAAAGGCGCTGTTTCTGGGTAACAATGGCAAACGCTATGTGCCGGGTAAGCTGTCTGATATGGCATCACAGTACGTGAAATTAGCCGGATTTGATCGTAGTGGCGCGTGCCACCATTACCGCCACAATACAGCAACAACAATGTTAGACAATGGCGCTGACCTTCGTCACATCCAAGAAATGCTGGGCCATGCTAGCATCCTTACTACGCAACTTTACACGCATGTTAGTCGTAAAAAATTATCCGAAGTTTATGAAGCAACGCATCCTTCCGCTGAGGGCGGTAGTGGTTTGTTTCGAATTTTAGTTACTTTATCCAATTAATAAATAATTAAAAATATGGTAAGTTAAAGTATTATTTTTTGTTTTAGGGTTATTTCCAATGGGAATAGCTCAATTATCGCCTGTAGTAGCTAGAAATATAAGAATAAATGGATGTTATGGTAGAAACAACAAACAGAGAGGCTGTTAATACCTCAGGGAAGGGCCTTTATTTTCAAAAGAATCGTGCTGTAATTCGTATACTTGACCACATAAAAGAATTCCGTGGTGAACCAGTATACTGTGCCGTGGAGTTTATAGAAGATTCTTTACTAATTCATGATGAATCGCCCCGTGTTTGCCAGAGACTCAATAACTTGAGAAACTGGAACTATGAAAAAATCAAATCGCTATACATC
>NZ_JBEOOG010000184.1:0-883 GCF_040308965.1 Pseudoalteromonas sp. MER144-MNA-CIBAN-0113 | reverse complement strand
TTCTTGTGTAAATCGACGTCTCATTATATCTGCCTCTATTAAAAGTTAGAGGCGACAACTATCCTGACACAGGGGGAGGGATGCATATCAAGATTACCTTGATGCAGGTGCATCAATAACTAGTATTCCAGTGGAATTCTATAAAGTCGAATGGATGGATTTTGCTTGGAACGTCATCAAACCGATGAATAAGCAATTTCGAGCGCTATATATCGACCCTACTCGCATTCATCCCACCTTTGGTAAAAATCAATATATTGCCAATATCTTGAAGACAGCTCTTAAGAGAGAGGAAGAAAACCGCCTATCTCTCAACTACCGTGAGACACTGCAATCCTTCAACGATACTGACGAGGTCGAAGCAGTTAACAAGGATTTAGATTCTAGCAACATCATCACAGAAAAGAAACTGACTATTGCCGCTAATACGATGCCAGCAGGCGCACTGCAGAATAGCTTACAGCTCGAGGTTGATGCTGTGCCATTCCATATGATTGGCAAGGGTGAACAAAGCAAAGTACAGATAAAATTGGCACTCCACAACAAATCAAAAGACATTGATCTTGTGATGATGGAAGAGCCAGAAAACCATTTGTCGCATATTGAACTGAGCAAACTCGTAGCAGATATTGAAAATCAGCGAGATTGTAAGCAGCTATTCATAACTACTCACAGCTCGTATGTATTGAATAAGTTGAGCATTGATAAAATCTGTTTACTGCATGACTCATATAAGCGCCTTAACTACTTAGACAAGGATGTAGTGAAAA
This sequence comes from Pseudoalteromonas sp. MER144-MNA-CIBAN-0113, assembly GCF_040308965.1. Lineage (NCBI taxonomy): Bacteria > Pseudomonadati > Pseudomonadota > Gammaproteobacteria > Alteromonadales > Pseudoalteromonadaceae > Pseudoalteromonas > Pseudoalteromonas sp. MER144-MNA-CIBAN-0113. The sequence continues at coordinate 113 of NZ_JBEOOG010000184.1, read as the reverse complement.
TGCTGAAGAGGCTACCCGGCTACGATACTCTTCGTGTCCCGCCGTGTCAGAGTAGTTGTCCTGTCTTCTTTTCACAATAGTTATAGTCAGACGGCGGGTGGTTAGCAGGTTCA
>NZ_JBEOOG010000183.1:0-890 GCF_040308965.1 Pseudoalteromonas sp. MER144-MNA-CIBAN-0113 | reverse complement strand
TCCGACGTGCGTGCGCCCAGCACCCCACAAGACTGGCCTGTGTCTTTTCATAAGCTTGATAACCATCAACATGTAAGTACCCTTGATAGCCATCAAGATAATCCATCACGCAGGCGGCTGCGCGACTAGTGTGGTAGTCGTAAAGCACGATGTTAGGGATGGGGCTGTCGGGTTTAGGTGAGTCAGCACCTGAGCAGTACACCCACATGTAACTATTCACTTTATCTGATTTCACCACATTGACCGTGGTTTCATCAGCGTTAAGGAGTGGTTGCTTGAGTAATTCTTCTTTTAACCGTTTAACCAGCGGGGTAAACAGCGCTGCTGACTTAATCACCCAATCGCTCATGGTTTTGCGGCTCAGCTCAATGCCGTATTGCTTAAACATGCTCTCTTGGCGATGAAGCGGTAAACCATATTGATATTTACTGGTGATGAGTTGGCTAAGTAAGCTCGCGGTGGCAATGCCTTTGTTAATGGGCATGGCGGGCATAGGCTGTTGCTTTATCGTTGACCCAGTGCCTGATTTTTCACACTCACGACAGGCGTATTTAGGGCGAATATGTTCAATCACTTTGACGTGTGCTGGAATGAACTCAAGCTTTTCAGCAGTATCTTCACCGATTTTATGTAACTCACCACCGCAACATGCACAGCTTTTATCTGCTATGTCGTGGATAACTTGTTCACGGGGTAAGTCTTTTGGCAGTGGCTTGCGTTTAGGCTTGTTGCGGGTGTAGCTAATTCCTTGCTGCTCAGGCTCAGCTTTCTCAGCAATCTCTTCAACTTCATTAAATAATTCACCTTGCCCTACAAAGCCTTCAGCACTTTTGCCGAATTGCTTTTGTTGGGCTAAACGGAATTGCTCATATAAATAGGCGATTTTAGCA
>NZ_JBEOOG010000182.1:0-906 GCF_040308965.1 Pseudoalteromonas sp. MER144-MNA-CIBAN-0113 | reverse complement strand
GTAAGCGTCCGGCCAACCACACCTAGCAACACCATTTTTTGTATTTGAAAATACCTTCAACTTTTTATTGGAGGTCATTATGAATTCACCCATCCCTAAACGTTGGCTAGAAATCCTAGCGCTTCGCTCATCATTTACTGGAACGAATGAAGCGTTTTGCAAACACCATCAAGTATCTATCAGCTCGTTTTATAAATATAAAAGCATGCAACAGGTGAAATCTTCAGGTGCATCACCTCAATTTGTCCGAGTTGAGCAACAAACCCAACGCACACACGTCAGTATCACTGAGCAACCAACGATTAACTTTAATCCGCACACTGGCCAACTGACATTACCCACAACACTTAACTGTGATGCTATCGTCTCAATTATTAAAGGTCTATCAGCATGAATATGTTTGTTAATCCGCCCGAGGTGTACTTATGTGCTGAGCATGTGGACTTTCGTAAATCCATCAATGGCCTTGCTGCGTTGGTGGAATGTGAGCTTGAATTACCCGTGCTATCGGGCGCGCTGTTTGTGTTTTGTAATAAAAAGCGCGACAAGTTAAAGCTTCTCTATTGGGATAAGACAGGCTTTGCATTGTGGTACAAGCGACTTGATAAGCACAGGTTTAAATGGCCTAAGCTTAAACGTGACACCATGACACTGAATGAGCAACAATTACATTGGCTATTATCAGGGTATGACGTTATTGGCCATGAAGAAATCAACGTCAGTCAGCACACAGTGACTTAATTACTTAGATCAATTGATGATCATCAAGGTTTAAGTTATTAACCCTATTCATTGTGCATAAAAGCCGTAAAATAAACGGCATGAACGATGTATTTACCTTACAACAACGCATTGCTGAGCTTGAAAAACAGCTTAAATATGAGCGCGAAGTATCTATACAGAAAG
>NZ_JBEOOG010000181.1:0-914 GCF_040308965.1 Pseudoalteromonas sp. MER144-MNA-CIBAN-0113 | reverse complement strand
GTAACCATCCACTTGAAGGTAACCTGTATAATTAAGTAAAAAATTCGCAGGATAACAACCCGAACGACCCGGCTGATATTCATACAGTACGATATTTTTAAATGGGTTATTTGCAACAGGCGTGTCAGTACCTGTGCAATATAACCACATATAGGATTTTGTTTTGTCATCACTCACCACATTGACTGTGGTCTCGTCCGCTTGAATGACATGTTGCTCTAATAAGATTTGATGCAATTTGTCATACAGTGGTTTAAATAAACTGGCACATTTGATTATCCAGTCACTCATGGTTTGTCGACTGATTTCAATGCCGTGTTGTTTAAACATGGTTTCTTGCCGATAAAGCGGCAGTGCGTATTGATATTTACTGGTGATGATTTGGCTGAGTAAGCTTGGTGTTGCAATGCCTTTAGGAATTGGACTCGCTGGCATCGGGGCTTGTTTGATTTGAACTTGTGTTTCGTTTTGCTCACAGGCTCGGCAGCTGTATTTAGGTCTAACATGTTCAATCACTTTGATTTGAGCTGGAATAAATTCAAGTTTTTCAGATTTATCTTCACCCATTTTATGCATTTCACCACCGCAGCAGTCACAGCTTTTATTTTCGATGTCGTGCACAATCACTTCGCGTGGTAAATCAGCCGGTAACGCAGTGCGTTTAGCTTTTTTACGGGTGTAAGTAACGGTTTCGTTTTCAGCTTCAACTTCACGTTCTAACTCAGCGATGTCTTCCGCTTCGTTAAATAAATCACCTTGTGCAGGGTGGCCTTCGGTTGATTTACCGAATTGTTTTTGTTGGGCTAATTTGAATTGTTCTTCTAAATACGCGATTCTGGAATCTTTATCCGTTACTTGTTTTTCAAGTTCGGCAATGCGTTTGAGAAGTTGCTGCTCTAGTTCAGTCATAGGGG
>NZ_JBEOOG010000180.1:0-986 GCF_040308965.1 Pseudoalteromonas sp. MER144-MNA-CIBAN-0113 | reverse complement strand
TAAATAACCAATTCTTTCGGCCTATCACAAACGGTTTTACCGCGCGTTCTGCTCTATTATTATCGATGCTAAGTCGGCCATCATCAACATAGCGTATGAGCTTGTGCCATTGATTTGCCAGGTAATTAGCTGCCTCTATCAGTTTGCTGTTCCCCACTAAATTTGGCTGATCCTGCTCAAGCCATATTTTTAGCTTGCTAAGAATAGGCAGGCTAACCTCTTGTCTTGCCGTATATTTGTCATCCACACTTTTATCTTTGATGCGTGACTCAACGCCGTACAGTTTTTGGATAAGGCTCAATACCACATCCACTTTGCCGGTTTTGTTTTTACCTTGTAGCTTTTTCGCGTCGATAAATTTACGACGAGCATGCGCCCAGCAGCCGATTAAGGTTGCCTCTGTTCTGGCATAGGCTTGATAGCCATCCACGTGCAAGTACCCTTGATATCCATCAAGATAATTGACCACGCAGGCGGCCGCGCGACTATTGTGGAAGTCGTAAAGTACGATATTAGGGATAGGATTATTCGGGTCTGGTGAATCTCGACCCGAGCAATACACCCACATGTAACTGTTTACTTTGTCCGATTTCACCACCTTTAATGGCGTTTCATCGGCAAACAGCGTGGGTTGCCTTAACAGCTCGGCTTTAAGCCGTTCAACTAATGGCGCGAAGAGTGTGGCTGATTTGTCTATCCAGCTGCTCATGGTCTGTCGACTGAGTTCAATACCGTATTGCTTAAACATCGCTTCCTGGCGATACAGCGGTAACCCGTATTGGTATTTACTGGTGATAAGCTGACTGAGCAAACTGCTGGTTGCAATGCCTTTGTTGATGGGCATGGCAGGCATTGAGGCTTGTTTAATCTGTGTCTGAGTTGAGGATTTATCACAGTGACGGCAGGCGTATTTAGGCCTAATATGCTCAATCACTTTGATTTTAGCGGGTATGAACTCAAGCTTTTCTGACTTATCTTCACCCATT
>NZ_JBEOOG010000179.1:0-990 GCF_040308965.1 Pseudoalteromonas sp. MER144-MNA-CIBAN-0113 | reverse complement strand
ACCTGAATCTCGTTTAAGAAAATTGAACTAAATGCCTGTTCCGAGATCCGATCTTTCGACCAAGAACGATTGGATAAACAAGGAACAGGCATGATTAAATTAGTTGAATTGTTTTGCGATGTCGACGATTTTTGCAAAGTATTTATACCTCAATGGGAAAAACAATTACTCGAAGACGGTACCCAAAAACGTCAACGAGCAGGACGTATGACGACCAGTGAAATCATGACAATTGTCATTAGTTTTCATATGTCACATCACCGTGATTTTAAAAATTACTATCTTGGCTATGTTTCACTTATGTATAAAAGTGAATTTCCTAACTTACTCAGTTACACACGATTTTTAGCCGTTATGCCGAGGATACTTGTGCCGATGTGTGCTTATTTTACTTCACTTAAAGGTAAACCCACAGGCGTTGAATTCATTGATTCTACATGTATTAAGGTGTGTCATAATATTCGTATTCCCAGACACAAAACCTTTGATGGAATAGCCCAGCGAGGCAAAGGAACGATGGGTTGGTTTTATGGCTTCAAGTTGCATTTAATAGTTAATCACCACGGTGAAATTGTCGCTGCCAAAGTGACAACAGGTAATGTGCATGATACGCAACCAGTGCGTGAATTAGCGAGCTGCCTTACAGACAAATTGTATGGTGACAAAGGGTATTTAAGTAAAGCCTTAGAAGCGGATTTACTCGATAAAGGTGTGAAGCTCATTACGACTGTTCGCAAAAATATGAAAGCAAAAGCGATGTCATTATGGGATAGAGCGATGCTTTCAAAGCGGTTTATAATCGAGACAATTAATGATCAACTCAAGAACATATCCTTCATTGAACATTCGAGACATCGGAGTATGAACGGTTTTATGTTGAATTTAGTAGCTGGGTTGGTGGCTTATTGCTTGAAAGAAAATAAGCCACACCTTAATTTAACTGACGTAGAGCTCAACGCACTAGTTATCGCTTAAGCAGATCTCAGGTTA
>NZ_JBEOOG010000178.1:0-992 GCF_040308965.1 Pseudoalteromonas sp. MER144-MNA-CIBAN-0113 | reverse complement strand
GCTGAAGTAATTATGGCTTAAAAAGTTAAGCAAGGATCAGTGCGTTTAACTTGACAGTGGGAGTCATACCAACGCCCCAATAAGGGGCTAAAAATTGCTTGCTAAAATGTGTAGCGTAGCGAAACCGAGCAAACTGTTTTTAGTCCCGCTTAATTGGCTTGTTATATGTACGTCACTCATTTTATTGGGTTTTTATTTAATCGTAGTTTTGTTTTAACTACAAGAATTAATGTAGGAAGTTGTAATACCAAGAATGAAACCCTAAGCCTTTGACTGAAAATTCAGCTGCCTCAGTAAAAATCAGAACCATTGATAAAACAAGCCAAATTATAAAGAAAAATAAGCCATAACGGATCAACGATTTGAATACTATTTGATTATCTGGCGACATACTTTCCTGTACACATAACGCCTGCTTAAGCGGACAAAAATAGTTGGTTATAATGTGGAGCGAAGCGAAACGTAACCAACTGTTTTTGTTCCGTTTAAAGCTCTTGTTAGGTGTTCCATTTTCACTACGCAAATAAAGCAATAACAATAGAAACCCACGTAATAATTAAAACTAATAAACTAGTATTTTCGCATTCATTATTGATATGCAAAAACAAGGTACCAAAGAAAAAAGTAGTTGGTACTGATAATAATGAAGAAATCAAAGCTGTATCTTCACCTTGAAGACCGATGACAATCCGTGTGATCAGGCACAACACTGAAACATAAAAAAAACAGCGTATCATCCATATTCTAAGATAATGATCTGAAGCTAATGGCTTAATGTTTCTAGAAAGAAAGACATTTTTTAATATAGCCAGTATCTCTAAATCTGTTTCATTTAATTTCAATATAACTCCATTTCCAAAAGACACCTAACGCCAAGTTAAGCTGCAAAAAATGGTTGGTTATAATCGCGGAGCGACGGAGTTTTTCAAGGTAGTTGTCCGATTTTCCCGTTTTATGCTGCTGCCTGAGCCTGCACGATTTCCCGCTCCGGA
>NZ_JBEOOG010000176.1:0-1113 GCF_040308965.1 Pseudoalteromonas sp. MER144-MNA-CIBAN-0113 | reverse complement strand
GGCTGTGATCCATTTCTGTGTTGATAGAATAAAATTTCAATATTAATCAACAATTAAAAGAATTCGTCAAAAACGTCCTCAAACTGTTCACCATTGTTCAACCTTTCTAAGCCTCTATACATGTCCTTTGGGTTCATCGGCTCTACAGCGATTAGCGATGCTTGATAATACTTTACCTTGGTGTTTGGGAAGTCACTAAGGTAAAACACCGATTTGATCTCATCTACGTCATCATTTTTCACATCAATGTTTTCTAATAAAAATGGCTTTCGGTAATCTGCTTTGATCCCTGTACCTTCAATGAACCAAGCAGGTAATTGAGTTAGTTCAACAAACAGGTTTGTTCTGTGTCTGACTTCTGCATGAACAAGTTCATGGGCTATTACATCAGTGTTTAGTCCTTTAGGGCCTAGAAATATACATTCCCTAAATAAACCAGAGTTTTGCATACCTGTGGGGTTAAATCCGAACTTGGCATATTTTGTTTCGGCTGTAGCAATGATTCTAGGGTTGGAAGTGGGAGTGCCATAGATATCCGAAACCCTTTTAAATGCTGATTCTACAGCATGAGACAGCTCAACTTGTTTCGAAGTGTCGATACTTTGGTCAACATAAAAATCTGGTGACACTTCATTGAAGTGTGTTACCCCTATCAGTTCGCAAGCAATGGCATCTTTTTTAAAGTAACCAAATGAAGCTATAAAAAACGTAATAAAAACAATGATCAATATCTTAAGTATCTTCATTAAAACTCCAAATATTTATAGTGCTAAAACGACCCAGCTATCGTCTTCTTGTGACTGCTCCATTTGCCTAAACCAAGCGATGTAGTTATCAAGATAATCTGTGCCAACCCCATTAAATTGCCTTAGCCACTGTTTCCAGCGCATCATCCAATTGTTTAGTGTTTGTATGTGATAGATGCCATCTATAACTCTTTGATTATCAATAGCTATAAGGCGTTTATGATCAAGCTCAAAAGGAAGGTTTTTAACGATAGTTTGATATGACAAATTGCCATCGGTACACAATACACTCTCAGGTGTTAATACTGGTGCTAGTGATTTCTCCAGCTCTTCTCTTGTGTTTCTTTGCAAGACGCAGTGAGTGACA
>NZ_JBEOOG010000175.1:0-1123 GCF_040308965.1 Pseudoalteromonas sp. MER144-MNA-CIBAN-0113 | reverse complement strand
GTAAGCGTCTAGCGAACCACACCTAGCATCGATGTTCTGATTATCTAAAAATACCTGCTCAATGATAAATTCGGAGCAGGTGATGAAAACTTACAGAACAAGCGCACAGTGGCAGCAGCTTTTGCTGAAACGCAGTACGTTTAGTGGTACTAATATTGAATTCTGCCAACACCATAATGTCGCTATTACGACTTATTATAAACAACGTGCTTTACTGGCAAAAGACCAGCCTAATTCCACCTTGCCAGTGCACACGCAGTGCCTTACATCATCACGTTTTGTCCAGGTAAAACAAACTACTGAAGTCTGCGCGCAAACTCGTCAAAATACGCTGCAGTTTGATACGCTAACCGGCCAACTCACGTTTCCTATCGATTTAGCGACGGCCGATATCGTTGCCATTATTAAAGGGCTAACGGTATGAGGATGTTCGTTGATGTACCCACCGTCTATTTATGTGCCGATGCCGTTGATTTTCGAAAATCAATTAATGGTCTGGCGGCGTTGGTGGAAGCAGAGCTTGAACTACCCGTGCTCAGTGGTGCGCTATTTGTGTTTTGTAATAAAGGCCGTGACAAACTCAAACTGCTTTACTGGGATAACACCGGTTTTGCACTGTGGTATAAGCGATTAGATAAGCATAAGTTCAAATGGCCCAAACTCATGTCACCCACCATGACCTTAAGCGAGCAGCAATTACACTGGTTATTATCGGGTTATGATGTGATTGGACACAGTAAAATTGATGTCGCAGGTAAGCAAATGCTTTAATATTTGCGATCGATTGATGATCATCAAAGTGAGTTCAGTTAGCACTGCAAAGCCTTTGATGATGCCTTAAAATAGGCGTCATGAAAAATGAACTCGCCCTTAAACAGCGCATTGCTGAACTTGAAAAACTGTTAGCGCAGAAGGATGCCCAGATTGCGGCATTGGAAGAGCGCTGGAGCTTGGCCCAACAAAAACAATTCGGCAAAAGTGCTGAAGGCTTTGCCGGGCAAGGCGAGTTATTCAATGAAGTGGAAGAAATTGTTGAGGAAGTTGAGGCAGAGCAACAATCCATTAGCTATACCCGTAAAAAGCCGGTGCGTAAGCCACTGCCAAAAGACTTACCTCGTGAGCA
>NZ_JBEOOG010000174.1:0-1143 GCF_040308965.1 Pseudoalteromonas sp. MER144-MNA-CIBAN-0113 | reverse complement strand
TTGAGTGATCTTGATGGATGGTATTAGGTGATCGGCTTAGATAGTATTAGGTGATCGCGATGCATGAGAATACGCAGGCGGTGGGTTACTGCAATACAATCCAGCTGAAGATAATTTTATTGCCTATACAACGCAAAGTCATCAACTTAGCAGCGATCGTGTTTATGCGATAACGAGTGATCCTAAAGGAAATTTATGGCTAGGTAGCAACCAAGGTTTAACACGCTTTAATCCCGACACCTTAGAGGTTCAACATTACAAGCACGACGACTCAGTAAATAGCCTTGCTAACAATACCGTATTTACCGTGCTCTATGATCACAATGCGAACGGATTATGGGTCGGGACGCGTGCAGGTTTAGACTATCTAAGTATGGCGGATGAATCATTTACTCATTACCCCTCGGATCAGACATCGCAGACTGGTTTAAGCCATAATATGGTCACCTCTTTGCACTTGCAAAATAACGATACCCTATGGGTGGGTACCTTTGGTGGTTTAAACCGCCTTGATAAAAAAACACAAAAAATCTCTTACATTACCGAACATGATGGATTACTAAACGATAATATTTTTGCTATTAAAGATGATAGTAAAGGCCATTTATGGCTAAGCAGTAACCAAGGGCTCACCCGCTATAATCCCACAAATCAAGCTATGCAGCATTTTTTACCTCGTGACGGCGTGCAGCATAATTCGTTTATTTTAGGTGCCGCTTTTCAAGCAGCTGATGGCGAGCTATTTTTTGGCGGAATCAATGGCTTTAATCAGTTTTCCCCTAGTAAACTGCTATTGAGTACTTCAGCTCCAACCCCAGTGTTAACTGAGCTATTAATTTATAACCAAGCAAGTTCAACAAAAAACTATCTAACAGATCAAAAACAGCCAGCAAAACTAATAAATCATACTAAAAAACTCTCTTTTCCAACTAGCCAAGGGGTCATTGGCTTTAAATATTCCGCCGTTAATAATGCCTCATCTGCTAATCAATACCAGTATGCTTACAAGCTAAGTGGTTTAGATAAGCAATTTATCTATACAGATGCAAGCCAACGACAAGTTAACTAACCTGAGATCTGCTTAAGCGATAACTAGTGCGTTGAGCTCTACGTCAGTTAAATTAAGGTGTGGCTTATTTTCTT
>NZ_JBEOOG010000173.1:0-1160 GCF_040308965.1 Pseudoalteromonas sp. MER144-MNA-CIBAN-0113 | reverse complement strand
CAAAATAGGAACTCGGCTATGGTTAATGCATCAATAAAAATAAATTAAAAACGAGTTATTCTACAGGCTCGTTATGTTTTCATTCAAACTTGGAGTAAACCTTGAGCAATAATGGAAGAGAGTATGAAAATTTTGTAGCTGCTTTGCATCAAGCTCTATTCGATTCTGAAAAATGGACAGAGTTAAAAAATATTAAAATTGAACAAAGTAAGAAGATTAATGATAATTTTGGCATAGCTCGAGAGTTTGATCTTTATTGGGAATATGAGTTTGCTGGAATAACATATAAAACCGTTATCGAGTGTAAAGATTACGCATCAAAAGTGAGTATTGAAAAAATTGATGCACTTCTGGGGAAAATACGTGATATACCAGATTTAAAACCAATTTTTGCGACGAAAACGGGGTACCAGTCTGGTGCAAAAACTAAAGCTTTGAATAACAAAGTTGAATTGTTAATTGTTCGCGAGCAAAATGATTCAGACTGGATGCTTGAAGATGGTACTCCATTAATAAAGCAGGTAAATATTGATATACATGCAATTTCTGCAGCGAGTATCACCTCTTTTAACACTAAAATGGATGGTAAATGGATCAAAGAAAATACAAATCTTGATACAAGCAGTGGCAATCTGCAATTAAGCATGCAAAATGATCAAACAGTTATTGAAGATGTAGGGAGAAATGATAAGTATTCTTTAAAAGAGCTTGAAGAGCGCTTAGGGCAAGGTACTGATACAAATTTCGGTGAACGTAGTTTATCACTAAAATTTGATGAGGCGTACCTACACTGCGATGATCTGAAATTAAAACTGAAGGAAGTTGACCTAACCTATTACATACCAAAGCCAATTCATCAACCTATGCACATTGATTTTTCAAAGGAACTAGTAGGTGTAATCGAGTATTTAGGTAAAAGTTCAAAGACTGCAATATTTAAAGATCATGTGGTTAAAGGTTGGAGCGTGAAAACATAACTATAAGCGCTTTAAACGGAACAGTTAGTTAGGTTCCGCTTCGCTCCATAATTTAGCCAACAATTTTTGTCCGCTTAAGCGGGCGATGTACCAATGTCCGCAATTGGCCCAGACTGTGTAAAAACTAATTTTTAATAAATTGTCTTGGGTATGTTCTTAGTTTAAAACCATCTAGGATGGTTG
>NZ_JBEOOG010000172.1:0-1166 GCF_040308965.1 Pseudoalteromonas sp. MER144-MNA-CIBAN-0113 | reverse complement strand
TTTCATACCAATTTTCTATCGGTAATTGACTCGCTATTAAGGTCGATTTTGTATCATATCTTGCATCAATTAATTCCAGTAAATCACTCCGTTGTTGAGCCGTTAATGGCTCTAATCCCCAATCATCTAAGATCAGTAAATTGGCAGAGCTAAGCTTGTTGATCAGTTTTCGATAACTACCATCGGCTTGCGCTAGAAACATCTTTTCTAATAGCTCTTTGAGCCTAAAATAATAAACGCTACTCCCTTGTTGGCAGTGGTTTTGACCAAGCGCGCAAGCGAGGTAAGTTTTGCCACAACCTGTTGCTCCTGTGATCAAGATGTTTTGGTGAAGACGAAGCCATTCACCTTGTGCTAATGAACGGATCTGAGCTTTATCGAGTTGTCGTGCTGCGCCATAGTTGAGTTGGGCAAGTGTGCCGCCAACTCTGAACTTTGCTTGTCGCGTTAGGCGATCTATTTTACGCTGATCACGCTGCGTTATTTCATGTTCAAGCAATAAACTTAGCCGCTCTTCGAAGCTTTGTTCAACGTATAAATTGGGTTGCTCGTATTGCTGCAATAGCGCATCACGTATGCCGCTTAGCTTTAAATTACTTAACTGATTATTAACTTGTTGATTGATATTTTGCATAAGTCTTCCTATGGTTTGTTAATTTTTATTAATGGTAATAGTGGTTGCCACGGATATTTTTATGATCAATATCTTGTAGTAAATCACCTTGAGCTTGTGGCAAGGGTTGTTTATCCAAGCCTTTTTCTAAGATAGTCTTTACTTGTTTAACGCGAGTAACACCTGTGGTTAATGCGCGATGACAGGCGGCTTCAAGACGTTGATCACTAAACTTTTTACCTAGGCTTAATAACCCCATACAAGCACGGTAGCTTTGCTCTGGATGTTTTTTAGCTTGCATCAATTGCATAACAAACTGCTCAGTTGATGTGCCAAATTTACTCGCCCAGCGTTCGAACCGCTGTGGTGTCCATTGTTGCTGCTTTTGATGAGCGATAGGCATATGCAGATCAAGCGTGGTGTGCGCACCTTCTCGGTATGATCTGGGGTGAACAGCGACTTGTATGCCTTGATGGTAGAGTGTCACCAACTTCCCGGAGGCATGGGCTTCAAGCTTTTGTTTAATTAAGGTATGTGGCACTGAGTAGTAGTG